>JAKSSM010000128.1 GCA_024403065.1 Clostridia bacterium
TTGAACTAATACACTAGCGCATTACACTCAAGGCAATCAAATGTTTGCCTTTTCTTATACACAAAAGAAAAAGGATTCCCATAAGGAAATCCTTGATCCTGTTCTGTAATTTTCGATTAACGCTTCGAGAACTGGCTTGCTCTTCTTGCCTTCTTATATCTCAAATGGGAAGTCTGGTGTAATCTCAAACAATATGCCCGCTTCACTTAGTCTCTTAGCAATCTCTTGAACACGCTGCGCCTTAGAAATTGTTGCGGCACTTACATCAATGGCCTTATACAACAATTCTGTGTGGTTGCTACACAACAGTTTCTTCGCTTGAACGTAGTTTAAATTCGCAATTTCAGCAATCAATTTAATGTTACTAGTGCAACTTTCATTCCCTTGGCACAACCAAATTACATATTCGGTATCATCAGTTAAAATTGGTTCCAAGTCAGTTGTTATCCATCCCCAACCACAGTTAGGACACTCCATTCCTTTAGAAAGTTCCCTCTCTATTTTTTTCATTTCTGTTCCACATTTTTCGCAAATCATTTATTCTTCCTCCTTTTTGGATAGTATGTGATGAATTTACCTGGGCGACTGTAAACTGGAACTAAATCCTTGCCTACTTTTTTACCTGCAAAAAAGGTGCAATTGGGGGTAACAAAATCCATACTGTGTTTAATTTATAAAGTAAAGCTGCTCTATCAATTCACAAAATGATTTCCCTGACCATTCGCTAATTGGAGTATTCAGCAATTTCAAAAAATTATCATCTTCTGCGACAGGCTTCCAATCACCTGTTAGAATAACATACTTTTTGTTAATGGTATTGAGATAAAATACTTCATCCACATAAACAAATGTCATATCTACAGTCATTGGAGGATTATCCTTTCTCTCAGGGAATTCATCCCAGCGTTGCCATACCTGAAACTGTTCCCATGTGACCTTAACTTTATTTTTTTCTTTGAAGCCATCTACTCCAGACATTTTCTTTTTTTTCCTTTCTATGCATCAATTACTCTTTCAACCATTGTATTCTCTTTTGGCAATGAGTACGCGGTGAAACGTCTTGATAAAGAAAAACCCCAGAATAAATTCTGGGGTTGTAAGCATAATCGGGTCTCTTGGATTATCTCTTTGAGAACTGGCTTGCTCTTCTTGCCTTCTTTAAACCTGGCTTCTTTCTTTCCTTCATTCTTGAGTCTCTTGTTAAGAAACCAGCAGCCTTTAAAGGAGCCTTATAAGCTTCTCTGTCTGCCTGTACAAGTGCTCTAGCGATACCATGTCTTAAAGCTCCTGCCTGACCTGTGAATCCACCGCCGTTAACTGTTGCAACAACGTCGAACTTTCCTTCACAACCAGCTACTACGAAAGGACTCTTAACTTCTCTCTTTACGATTTCCATTCCGAAATATTCTTCTAAGTCCTTCTTGTTTACTGTGATCTTTCCATTTCCAGGGATTAATCTAACTCTAGCTACAGAAGATTTTCTTCTTCCTGTGCCCTGATACTGCATCTTTGCCATAAGTCTTTACCTCCCTTTCCTAAAATTCCCAGATTTCTGGCTTCTGAGCCTGCTGTTCATGAGCTGGACCAGCATAAACCTTTAACTTCTTGTACATCTGTCTTCCAAGAGCTCCATTAGGAAGCATACCCTTTACAGCATGTCTAATGATTTCTTCTGGATTCTTAGCCTGTAACTTTTCGAAAGTGATTTCTCTAAGTCCACCTGGATAACCTGTGTGGTGCTTATAGATCTTTTCTTTTCTCTTCTTACCAGTTACTTCGATTTTTTCTGCATTGATTACGATTACGTAGTCACCACAGTCTACATGAGGAGTGTAGATTGGCTTTTTCTTTCCTCTTAAGATAGAAGCTGCTTCTGAAGCAAGTCTACCTAATGTCTTACCTTCGCAGTCAAGAACATACCACTTACGTTCTACTTCTGCTGGCTTTGCGATGAATGATTTCATTCTCTTTTTTCCTTTCCACCTACTAAGTTGCTGTGCAACACTTTCGATTTTGTCTACTGGGTTTTCATAGTGAAAACTTTTTCGATAAACTATAACTTTATAGCTTTTGCGTCGCGGATTTATCCTAACACAAAAATTTACGCACAATCGTACCTATATATTATATTTAATCAATCCTTGAAATGCAAGGGTTTTTTATGCATATTTTAAACAAATTTATGCCGCAGGTATTGTATAATATGATATATGAAACAAGAGGAGAACAGAACTATGGAAGAAATAAGGCTGGGAAAATACAGACACTTTAAAGGTAACGAATATGAGGTTATCGGGGTTGCCAAGCATTCAGAAACCCTGGAAGAAATGGTAGTATACCGTGCTCTCTACGGCGAAGGAGGCTTGTGGGTTCGACCAGCATCCATGTGGAATGAAACTGTGGAACGCGATGGAAAAGTGTACAAAAGATTCACATTTATTGGATAACTATACCCGATAAGGTATATTGCATGTATTTTATGTGTGTTTTATACCCTTTCGGTATTTTTACTGTATTAAGGAGGTTTGTTTGTGAATAAAATTGCTGAATTTATAAAAGAAAACAGAAAAAAAGCAGGACTTACTCAAGAAGAATTTGCTCTAAGATCCGGTCTCGGTTTAAGATTTGTAAGAGAACTTGAACAGGGAAAAGAAACAGTCAGAATGGATAAAGTAAATGTTGCACTTTCCATGTTTGACATGGAAGCAGTTCCAGGACGAATTAATAAAAAATCAATTTTAACAGGCTTTGCTGATGAAAAAGAAAAGGAGTAGTACATCATTTGCACTACTTCTTTTCTTTTATTACATATTTTCTTGTTTTCCATGCTCCTGAGAAGTAGAAGACTATTGCAATGAAGAGTGGTGTTACACCAGCTAAGGTATCTCCAAGCCAGAAACCATGGTATCCCTGTCCTAAAATTATTCCAAAGAGATATGCAAGTCCCATTCTTAGAACAATACCATCAAGGATTGCAACTACAAAGTTTACCTTGAAGTTTCCTGAACCGTTTACAAGGGAGTTTGACCATGCACGGCATACAATACCTAAGAACAGGATGTATGAATATGGAACATATTCCATTGCAACTTCTATTACATCAGGGTCATCTGTGAATATTCCAAATACCATTTCCGGTACAAATGTCATAAGTCCTGCAAATACAATATTTATCATGAATACTATACTTGCAACAGAGAAGAGTACACGTGGTACTCTGTCATACCGTTCAGCCCCGATATTCTGCCCTACCATGGAGGATCCGGCAGTATTGAAGGAATTGGCCGACTGATTGGAAATGCTTGCTATTTTCGTTACTATGCCGCATACAGCGGATACTGTAATACCGTAGCTGTTTACAAAGCTGTTGACAAAAAGCTTTGAGAAATGGATTGCAGTCTGTTTTATTGCCATTGGAATTCCAAGGTTTAAAAGAGTAGAAAGTTCTGACCTGTCTATTCTAAGAGCTGATCTATCCATCTCTATTCTGAATCGCTCCCTGTTTTTCATGAGGAATACTGCGCAGAGTACAAAGCTTAATCCTTGTGATATTACTGTTGCAAGGGCTGCACCGAATGCTCTTAAATCCATGAAATATACAAAGATAATATCAAGGATAACATTAAGTACTGCAGCAAAAGCAATAAACACAAACGGATGCTTTGAGTCTCCAAGACCTCTTAATATTGCAGCAATTGCGTTATATCCAAAGATAAACATGAAGCCAATCATTGTAACTGTTGAATACTGAAGAGCATCATAAAATGCTTCTTCCGGGGTATTCAGAAGTCCCAGAATTTCAGTTCTAAGTATCAGGCACACAGCTGATGTTACTGCTGTAGAAATTACTGAAAAAACAGCAAATGTTCCAATGAAGTTTCCTACCTCTTTTCTTTTCCCTGCTCCAATATACTGGGAGATGATTACTGATGCAGCATTGGCAAATCCCATAACCATAAAGTTAAGAAATGATATGAGATCTCCTCCAACGGATACTGCGGAAAGTCCAACCTTACCTACAGCACGACCTACAATAACCATATCAACCATGTTGTAGAGAATCTGAAGAAGCTGTCCCAAAAATAACGGAGTTGCAAACTTTATTAACTTCTTATATATGCTTCCTTCTGTAAAATCCATACTTTTACCAGAACCAAGGATATCTCATGAATGTCATTTTAACAATAAACCAGTGGAACCCGTAGGCGAGGAGAAACAGTACTCCGCACACAACAAGTACCTCAATGATATCCTTCTTGATTTTCTCTCTTCTTTTTCTCTTTTTTCTCTCTTCTGGAGTGTAATTCATAAATATCTACCTTAACCCAGTGCTCTTTTTGAAAGAAGCACCATACCAAGTATTACAAGACCGAAAACTACCGCATAAACTGCCCAGATGAGTATTCCTGCAAGGATTGCACCCTTTACCGCCTGCCTTGTTTCTTTTCTGTCCTGTGCACGCTTTGTTGCTTCCTCCCATGGGGGAAGTTCTCTCTTTGGAAGCTCTGATATGTCATTATGATCTTCATCAATCATGTTTCGGTTACGTCCGAAAAGTTCCTTTCGTCCTACACCTGACATATCTACGATGGTTCTTCCGTCGTCATAAAAATCTTCTTTTTTCTGCTTTTTCATAGTTTTTTG
>JAKSSM010000129.1 GCA_024403065.1 Clostridia bacterium
AAGCGAAAGGGGTCAGAGAATTCTTATGGGAGGATGTGCGGAAATACTGAGTGTATTCGATGCAGTGATGTATTTCGTAGAAAATTCATTCTCTACATTTATGGATATCAAGTCCATTTTTCAGGCAACTGGAGACGTTCTTACAGATTTCAAGAGCACAATCATTTCAATACTCTATACAGGTTTTGGAACGATACTGCTTTTCCAGGTACCATTTATCCTCTATTTGGTATTTAGAAGATGTCTCAGCTATGAAAAGATAAGACTTGTAAAGATTATCGTACCTGTACTTGGCATTCTTCTTGTACTGACATCATATGTTGCTCAGATTTCCGGAAAGAACGACAGAATCCGTGTAACATCTGAATATGAATTTGACAACGTTGTAAGACATTATGGAATAATCCCTGGCTTTACAATTGACCTGTGGCACATTGTATTCGGATATGAACGAGAAATTGAAATCAATCCTGAAGATATCAAGATTGTAAAACCAGGTATGATTGGTACCATGGAACTGAATGAGCTTCCTGTTGATTTCAGATATCTTGCTGAACATACTTCCAATGACAGACTGAAAAACATCTACAGATACCTTGATACCCTAGAAGGCAGTGAAAAGAATGAGTATACAGGTATTTTCGAAGGTAAAAACCTGATCTTCATTACTGCAGAATCATTTACAAAAGAAGCCGTATCTGAAGAACTTACCCCAACACTCTACAGACTTATGACAAAGGGTATTAATTTCAACGACTATTATCAGCCGGCATGGGGTGGTTCCACATCAACTGGAGAGTTCTCGATAATGACTGGTCTTATACCAACATCAAAGGTTAATTCCATTCAGGAAACAAAGAACAAGAATATGTGGACAACTGTTGGAAATATGCTTAAGAGTGAAGGATATTACACCATGGCATATCACAACAACACATATACATACTATGACAGACACCTTACACATAAGAACCTGGGTTATTCAGGATGGATGGGTATGGGTAACGGCATGGAAAATGGTGTAAGATGGATCTGGCCTGAATCTGATGATGAAATGTTCCGTTTCACTGTAGACAAATATCTGGATAAGCAGCCATTCAGCATCTACTATATCACAGTAAGTGGTCACACCAACTACACTCCAATGGGAAACAATATGTGCAGAGAAAACTGGAATAGGGTAAAGGGACTCGACTGCTCTGATGCTGTAAAAGGATATATTGCCTGCAATCTTGAACTTGAAGATGCACTTTCATACCTTATGTCAAGACTTGAGGAAGAGGATATGCTTGACGATACGGTAATTGCAATTGCAGCAGACCACTATCCATATGGCCTTGAAAACAGTGCTGTATGGCAGTCTGACAGAAACTATCTCCTTGAACTCTTCAATGTAAAGACTCTTGGAGAGAGGGAAAGAGACCACAATGCACTCATCATCTGGAATGGTGAACTGGAAAAGAGGGAACCGATTGTTGTTGATGAGCCTACATACAGTCTTGATATTGTTCCAACGCTCTGCAATCTTTTCGGTGTTGATTTCGATTCAAGGCTTACAGTCGGACGTGACGTATTTTCAGATACTGATCCTCTTGTTATCTGGTACAACAGAAGCTTCATGACGGACAAGGGATACTACAATTCTGCAGAAGGAAAATTCTATCCAAATGACGGGGTTGTTATTGAAAATGAAGAAGAATACATCAATGGCATAAAACGTATTATAAACAACAAATTTGCTCTTTCTGAGCTGGTTCTTTCAACGGATATATATAATCAGATTTATAAGAACTACCAGTTGAATTCAACTAAAAAAGAAGAGCTTACAATTAAACATGAAATAATGTAAAAACGGGCATTTTTATGCCCTTTTTGAATGCTACGATAACCTATCTTCAATTGACAAAAAGCACATGTTTTCTTATAATTATATATTGATTAATTGTATCTTTATGAGGTGATGTCATGTCAAAAAAATGTAGCGCAATAAAGCTTTTGGGAACACTTGGACTTATGGGTTTTGCAGCAGGGGTAGACTACGTTTTTGCAAATAATCTTTACTTCAGACTCTTTTCAAAGAAGTCGCCTTGGAAGAAAGATGTATTTGATGAATCAGGTATGCCAGAAGGAAGCATACTTAGGGAAAGTGAAAATGTTTTCATGATGAGTGAAGATGGTCTTCTGCTCCATGCATATTTCACACCTGCACTTAACCACAAATATGCTATCTGTGTTCATGGTAACGGAAGAAATCTTACTCATATGACAGATAGAGCAATGGGATTTGTAAATATGGGATACAATGTGCTTTCTATTGAGCTTAGAGCTTATGGACAGTCTGAAGGTGAAAACTTTGGAGCAGGTTATCCAGACAGACGCGACCTCGTCTGCTGGTGCAAGTGGATTTCTGAAAAGGATCCTGATGCCGAAATCGTTATATATGGTGTTTCCATGGGCGGAGCAACAGTAATGATGGCATCTGGTGAAAGGGATATTCCTTCCAATGTAAAATGTGCAGTTGAGGACTGTGGCTATACTTCATTTTTTGATCAGCTTGCCTATATGTTCAAGGGAAAGAATATACCACCATTCCCTGTGCTCAATACAGTTGATGCGCTCTGCAAAAAGAGACTTGGTTTTTCTTTAAGAGAAAACACTTCAGTTCAGCAGCTTAAAAAGGCAACACTTCCTATGCTTTTTATCCATGGTGAAAAGGATACATTTGTACCATTCTATATGCTTGATGAGGAGTTCAATGCATGTGCTTCTTCTGAAAAGGAAAAGTTTGTAGTTCCTGAATCAGGCCATGGTGAATCACATCTTGTGAATCCGGAACTCTACTGGGGTACAATCAGTGAATTTGTTAACAAATATATTAATTAAAATAGAAAAGGGATGACTAAAATGACAAAAGTTGATATTTTTTCAGGCTTCCTGGGAGCAGGTAAAACTACACTTATCAAGAAACTTATCAAAGAAGCTTATGAAGGAGAACAGATTGTTCTTATCGAAAATGAATTTGGTGAAATCGGAGTTGATGGAGGATTCCTTAAAGATGCTGGAATTCAGATAAACGAAATGAACTCTGGATGTATCTGCTGCAGTCTTGTTGGAGACTTTGGTGATGCATTAAAGAAGGTTCTTGACGAATATCATCCAGATAGAATTCTTATCGAACCATCTGGAGTAGGCAAACTCAGTGATATTATTACTGCTGTAGAAAATCTTGATCTTGCAGATGTTGTATTAAACGGTTTCACAACAGTTGTAGATGCAACAAAGGCAAAGGTATATATGAAGAACTTCGGTGAATTCTACAACAATCAGGTTGAACATGCAAGTTCAATCATCTTAAGCCATACAGATGGAATGGCTGAAGAAAAGCTTGCTGCTGTAGTTGCTCTTTTAAGAACAAAGAATGACCATGCAGTAATTGTAACAACTGAATGGAAGATTCTTGATGGAAAGAAGATTCTCTCTGCAATGGAAAACAAGGATACTATCAAGGAAGCCCTTGAACATTTAAAGGAAGAACATGAACATGAAGAACACCATCATCACGAACACCATCATCACGATCATGATGAAGAATGCGAATGCGGACATCATCACCATCATGATGACGATGAAGAATGTGAATGTGGACACCATCACCATCACGATCATGACGAAGAATGTGAATGTGGACATCATCACCATGACCACGAACATCACCATCATGACCATGATCACGAATGCGGATGTGGTCACCACCATCATGACCATGAAGGACATCATCATGCAGATGAAGTATTTGATTCACTTGGATATGAAACAACAAAGTCATATGATCCGGCTGAACTCAAGGCTAAGCTTGATGAACTTCAGGATTTTGCAACTTATGGACAGGTTCTCCGTGCAAAGGGAATTGTTGCTTCCACTGATGGAAGATGGATTCACTTTGACTATGTTCCTGGTGAAAGTGATGTCAGATTCGGTGCTGCAGAAGTTACAGGAAGAATCTGTGTAATCGGTGCAGGTCTTGAAGAAGATGCAGTAAAAGAACTTTTTGGTATTTTATAATAAAGGGATAGTATGGGAAACAATCAGATTAAAGAAGTACCTGTATATCTTTTTACCGGATTTCTTGGATCAGGTAAAACAGGCTTTATTCAGGAAACTTTAGAAGACCCTGGCTTCGATGAAGGAGGAAATACAATAATTCTTTTATGCGAAGAAGGGGAAAGGGAATTTGAAACTGAGAAATTCATTTCAAAGAAAGTAAAAATAATTCCTGTAGAGGACGAAAAAACAATTACACCTGAATATCTTGATGAAATTCAGAAGCTTACAAAGTGTGACAGGGTAATTGTAGAATACAACGGAATGTGGCTCCTCGATACACTTTACACTTCTCTTCCAGAGAACTGGACAGTATATCAGGAAATGACATTCTTTGACTCACAGACAATTCTTACATTCAACAACAATATGAGAAACATTGTTGTTGATAAGATGAAGTCCAGTGAAACTGTAGTGTTCAAGAATTTCAGAGGTGGAATGGACAAGATGCCATCCCACAAGCTTGTAAGAACAATAAACAGAAGATCCACAACCATCTACGAATATGGTCCTAACAAGGTGGAAGGTGAGGAGAGCATGG
>JAKSSM010000013.1 GCA_024403065.1 Clostridia bacterium
CGTCCTTGATGTAATAAAGGATGCTTTTCCTGACCTTATAGTTTCAGAAACAGTTCCTGTTATAGATGAAGCACTTTGCGAGATAAAGGATGGAAAGCTTCTTGTTTTATCCACACCTGTAACTGCAGGTTCAGCATATATGAAAGGCAAAATTCTGGAGCATAAAGACAGAGAGATTATCTCTCTTGGTATGCCTAATCTGATTGACTTTGTAGAGGCTCTGGATTTTGATTCTGAGCATCTTTATCATTATTTTGATGAATACCTCAAGAAGTATCTTTCGGGGGATATTAAGGCAGTTTCACTTGGCTGTACACATTATCCTTTCATACGTGATATCCTTGACAGCTATCTTAAGGATAATGGTATCTGTGCAAAGATTTATGAGGGTTCAGATATTACACTGAAAAGACTTCTTAAAGCTCTTGATGAAAAGAATCTGAGAAGCAGTAATGGCACCTGTGAAGTTGAAATATTCAATTCACTTGGCGAGAAAATGGTTGAGAATTCAAAGAAACTACTTGGTATATGAAAGCACTCGGAATTGTAGCAGAATACAATCCGTTCCATAACGGACATAAATATCAGCTTGAAAAGGCAATGGAAATATCTGGAGCCGATGTATCTGTTGCTGTAATGTCTGGCAATTTCACACAGCGTGGTGAAGCTGCCATATTCAGTAAATGGGATCGAGCAGGAAAGGCTGTAGAAGGAGGAGTAAATCTTGTGATTGAACTTCCTTCTCTTTTTGCTGTTTCTTCTGCTGGTACTTTTGCAAGAGGTGGAACAAAGATTCTTGAGGGACTTAAATGCAGCTATATTTCTTTTGGAGTTGAGGAAGAAGATCACGAAAAACTTCTTAGATTAGCGGAGTTTATAAAGCGTCACAGAAAATCAGTTGAAGAACTGATTAAAAGGGATACTGCATCAGGTAAAAGCTATCCTAAAAGGAGGGAAGAGGCACTTAATCTTTTAACCGGAGAAAATCTCTCAGAAATACTTTCTCTTCCAAACAATATTCTTGCTCTTGAATATCTTTCAAATATGGAATATGCTGAGCCACTGCCGGTTATAAGGCATATGATAGAACATAATGGGAAAGCCATTGGAAATTTTGCATCAGGTTCATTTATAAGAAGCAGCATGCTGGATGGTGAGGATATTTCCAGTCTTGTTCCTGTTTCATATGACGGACTATCTTTTTGTGATGGAAGCAAGCTTCTTGGTGAACTGCAGACTGTTGCAATGAACAGTTCAACAGATTTTCTCAATTCGATATTCGGAGCTGAGGAAGGACTTGGAGATATTATCAAGAACAGGTACAGATACTGGAATACATTAAATGATGCAATAAATGACATGAAGTCAAAACGGTATACTGAAACAAGAATCACTCGTGTTATTCTTTCAACTGTTCTTGGAATCAGAAAATCTGATGTCAACAGTGCAAAGTTATATGCGAGAGTCCTTGCGTTTGACAGTAAAGGTCAGGAATATCTGTCATATCTCAAAAAGCAGGAAGATGTAATTCCTGTAATTACAAATATCTCAAGGCAGAACACTGATGACGTTACGGATACACTCATGTTTGACATAAAGGCAAGTGACCTTTATAACAAGATTTCAGGAAAAAATCTTTATGAAAATTCTGATTTTGTTGTTATGCCTAGTAGATTTTAATTGAAAATTGGATTATAATAAATTGGTTATTGATACAGTTACTAATTTAATGGAGGATATATAATGAAAGTATTAGTTATCAACTGCGGAAGCTCATCACTTAAGTATCAGATCCTTGATATGGAAAACGAATCATTACTTTGCAAAGGCTTAGTTGAAAAGATTGGAATTGATGGTTCCGTAATTACACACGAAAAGATTGGAATGGACAAGTTCAAGCTTGAAACTCCAATGAAGGATCACAAGGATGCTATCGCTCAGGTACTTGCTGCAATTCAGGACAAGGATCACGGTGTTGTTGCTGACATGTCAGAAATCGGCGCTGTAGGACACAGAATTGTACACGCAGGAGAAAAGTATGCTAACTCAGTATTAATCGATGACAGCGTATTAAAGGCAATTGAAGAATGCGTTCCACTTGCTCCACTTCACAACCCAGCAAACCTTCTTGGTATCGCTGCCTGCAAGGAACTTATGCCTTCAACACCAATGGTAGGCGTATTCGATACTGCATTCCACCAGACTATGCCAGCTGAAAGCTACATCTATGCTTTACCATATGAATATTATGAAAAGTATGGTGTAAGACGTTACGGATTCCACGGAACATCACACAAGTATGTTTCAAAGGTAGCTGCTGATATGCTCGGAAAGGACATCTCAGAACTTAAGATTATTACTTGCCACCTTGGTAACGGTGCATCTGTTGCGGCTGTTAAGAACGGTAAGTGTATCGATACATCAATGGGACTTACTCCACTTGAAGGACTCGTAATGGGAACTAGATGCGGAGACATCGACCCAGCTGTTATCAACTTCCTTGCTAATGCTGAAAATCTTTCAATCAAGGAAATCGACAACATCCTTAACAAGAAGTCAGGTGTATTAGGTATTTCAGGAGTTTCTTCAGACTTCAGAGACATCGAAGCTGCTCAGGCTGAAGGAAATGCAAGAGCTGACCTCGCTTTAAAGGTATTTGCTCACGTTGTTAAGCAGTACATCGGTTCATATGTAGCTGAAATGAACGGTGTTGATGCACTTGTATTCACTGCTGGTGTTGGTGAAAATGACAAGCAGATGAGAGCTATGATCTGTGACGAAATGGATTACCTTGGAATCAAGCTCTGCAAGGAAAGAAACGACGTAAGAGGTAAGGAAACTGTTATCTCTTCAGATTCTTCAAAGGTTAAGATCCTCTTAATCCCAACTAACGAAGAACTTATGATTGCTAGAGATACTCAGGAAATCGTAAATAACTTAAAATAAGTTAAAAATCCAGTTGACAATCAGTTAATATATCGATATAATGAAATGGTTAACGGAGAAAATCAAATTATTTTGATATACATCGAATCTTTATAGGAGGTGTTTAGAACATGGCAGTACCAAAGAGAAGAACTTCAAAGGCAAAGCGTGACTCAAGAAAGTCAGCTAATATGAAGATGGTTGCACCTGGACTTTCAGTATGTCCACAGTGCCACGAACCAAAGCTTCCACATAGAGTTTGTCCAAACTGCAATTACTATGACGGAAAAGAAGTAGTAGCAACTGAAAACTAATCGACTTTAAGCCCAAGGTAACTTGGGCTTTTTAGTTGTAAATAGCATATTGAAGTGTTATAATAAACTGTTAAATTGTATGATTTAACAGTTTGTTTTATTGGGAGGAAATATGACATTTCTAAATGCAGTTATAGCAGCTGTAATAAAAGGATTCTGTACATTTATGCCATTGTCAGAAGAGGGTCATTTGTTTCTTCTTGATAACTGGTTCAACATTGAGGCTCCACAAAGTGCGGCATTTGATTTCACGATTTCACTGGTACTGCTTATAGTTTTGGCAGTGTTATACGGAAATCTGATCTGGCCAATGTTAAGATCCGTTGTTGAACTCCTTGTTTCAATATTCACTGGAAAAGAACCATCAAAAGAAGATAAACCATACAGAACAGTTTCTTTTATGGCTTTTCTTGCGGCACTGAGTTTCTTTATGGTGAGTTTTTTTACAAGAGGACTTGCTGTTCCAACTGAGATTTCGGTTTCATTACTGCTTATAGTAACGGGTTTCATCTTTTCCTACTCAAAGGCAGGGAAGAGAAACTACAGATCTGTTGACAGCATGATGTTCTATGAAGCAATCATCTGCGGTGCTGCAGCTGGTCTCTCATCTTTTAATGGTATAGCATTCACTGCAGTAATGATGTTCGTTATGACATTATTCAGATTCGACAGTGAATTCAGTGTAAGTTATACATTCGTTACATACGCAATTATTCTGCTTGAGAGAACAATAGTTTCTGGAATAAATCTGACAGACCGAATTGCAGAAACAGCATTATCGGATATTCCTGTTTTACTTCTCTGTGCTGTAATTGTATTTGTATTATCCGTACTTTCAGTAAAACTACTGATCCGTACTGTAAAAAAGAAGAGATCCCATCTTGTATCATATTATCTTGGGATTCTTGGATTAGCTGGTATTATTATATATTTTATTAGATAGAGGTATTTATGGCTGAAGGAAAGAAAGGACCTGGTCGTCCTAAAAAATCAACTGCATCAAAAACACCTACAAAAGCTGAACTCAAGGCAAAGGAAATTCAGGAAAAGAACAAACGCGACAAGCGAGTTGTAGACGAAATCTGGGCAATTATCATTATTGCGCTTGGCTGTTTCCTTGCAGTATCAGTATTTACAACTGGTGCTGGAAAACTTGGTGAGTTTTTTGGTAGAAGTCTTAAGGGACTTTTCGGATATATTGGATATGTTGCACCAGTATATTTTATTGTTTTCGGTATACTTCTTATCGCAAAGCAGACAACACATTTCTCTTTTAAGACATTCTTCCTGCTTTTTGCAATGCTTCTTATGATCTGTACAGCATGGTCAATACGTTTTATTGAAGCTACAAGATTATATACAATTACAGATACTTCTCTTCTTTTCAAAGAAGGGGTTGAACTCCAGTCAGGGGGTCTGTTTGGTATGCTCATAGCATCTGCCCTGATGGACTGGATTGGGAAATGGGGATGTCTCATTTTTGTTATTGTAGTATGTCTCATCTGTCTGCTTCTCATCATGAATTCACCAATTTCAAGATTCTTTACCATGATTCATGATAAGCTTGAGAAGAGAAAACTTATAAAGCAGAATGCACATCTTGATGAAAATGATAATGACACTGTAAATGAACAGCAGTCAATGTTTGTTCCTGGAACAAGACAGGAACTCAAGATTGTTAATCATCTTGATGGAACTGATACGGTTAAACCTCCAATGGAATCAGCAAAGGAACTTGTTATTGAACCTCTTACAGAACAGAAGAAAAATAACATACTTAAATTCATGAATGATGATTCCATATTTGGCAGATCAAATAAATCAGATACAAAGGGGCTTGATGAAAAGAGAGAATCAAAAGCAGGTTTTGGTATGTCAGATGATAATCAGACAGAGGTTTCCGCTGATGAACATGTAGAAACTGGACTTCAGGAACCTGTAAAGATTCCAAGAAAGAGACAGGAAGTCCTTCCTGTTGAACCTATGAAGGAAATTCCAAAGGCTGAAGATGAAAAGCCATACAGACTCCCACCAGTTTCACTTCTTGACAAGCCAAAGAAGGGTAGTTCCATGTCCAACAGCATTCTTATGGACAATGCGAAGAAGCTTGAAGATACATTAAAGAGTTTCAACGTTGATGCGACTGTTGTCCAGGTTACTCAGGGACCTACAGTTACACGTTATGAACTAAAGCCAAGTGTAGGTGTGAAGGTATCAAATATTGAAAACCTTGCTGATGATATTGCTCTTTCACTTGCTGCAAAATCCATCAGAATTGAAGCTCCAATTCCTGGAAAGTCAGTTGTTGGTATTGAAATTGACAATACTATTACAAATACAGTTACATTAAGAGAAGTTCTTGATTCCAATGAATTCAGAAATGCTCCTGGTAAACTCACAATGGGTCTTGGAAAAGATATTGCGGGTACTCCAATAGTTGCCGACCTCAAGTCACTTACACATCTTCTTATCGCCGGTTCTACTGGTTCAGGTAAGTCTGTATGTATCAATACAATTATTTCATCACTTATGTTCAAGGCAACACCTGATGAACTTCGTTTCATCCTTATTGACCCTAAACGTGGTGTTGAACTTGGTAAGTATAACGGCATTCCTTATCTTAAAACACCTGTAGTTACTGATGCCAAAGGTGCAGTATCTGCACTTAACTGGGCAGTAGCTGAAATGATGAACAGATATGAAAACTTTGCTCATGTTGGAGCAAAGGATTTCAATTCATATAACGACAAAATGAGAGCAATGGGGGAACCTGACAGGGTTATTCCAAATATTGTAATCATTATTGACGAACTTGCTGACCTTATGTCAGTTTCAAAGGCACAAATCGAAGAAGCAATCCAGAGACTTACTCAGCTTGCAAGAGCAGCTGGTATGCATGTGATTCTTGCTACTCAGAGACCATCTGTAAATGTAATTACAGGTGTAATCAAGGCAAATGTTCCATCAAAGATTGCCTTTGCCGTATCCAATCAGACTGATTCACGTGTAATCATTGACATGAATGGTGCTGAAAAGCTTATTGGTAAGGGTGATATGCTTTACTGTCCAATCGGAATCAGTAAGCCTATACGTGTACAGGGTGCTTTCATTTCTGATGATGAAGTATACAGAGTTATCGAATATGCAAAGCAGCAGGCACTTGATGAACCAGATAATCTTGAACCACTTACTGTTTCATCATCTCAGTCATCATTTGATGGAGGAGAAGGCGGAGATGATGACGAAGAATATCTTGCAGAAGCAATAAGCTATGTTGTTCAGGCGAAGAAAGCTTCAACATCCATGCTCCAGAGACGTTTCAGAATCGGATATAACCGTGCTGCCCGTATTATGGATATCATGGAAGAAAAGGGAATTATAGGACCTGCTGATGGTTCAAGATCAAGACAGGTACTCCTTACAAATGAAGAACTCGGAGATATTGAAGATAATGAGTAATAAAGTATATATTGAAACACTTGGCTGTCCAAAGAACTTCAATGATACAGAAGTATTTTCTGCTGGACTCCTTAATGCAGGATATGAAATTACTGATAATCCTGAGTCTGCTGATATCATAATTGTAAACACATGTGCATTCATAAATGATGCCAAAAAAGAATCAATTGACAGAATATTTGATATGGCTTCTTTCAACAAGAAACTTGTTGTTTCCGGATGTCTTGCGGAACGCTATCATAACGAACTTATGGAAGAAATGCCAGAGGTTGATCTCTTTGTTGGCGTTAATGACTATGAGAGACTTCCAATGCTTCTTAAAGATCAGAAATGCCGTTATGACGCAGTTTCTTCAATAGTTAGGGATTATGTTCCACTTGAAGAAAGAAAGCTTGAAAAGGGCCAGTATACAGCAACCATAAAGATTGCAGAAGGCTGTGACAACAAGTGCGCATATTGTGTAATTCCTGGAATCCGTGGAAAATTCCGTTCAAAGAAAAAGGAAGATGTTATAAAAGAAACAGAATATCTTGCATCTCTTGGTATAAAGGAACTTATTCTAATTGCTCAGGATGTAACAAACTATGGAATGGACATCTATGGTCATTATGCACTTCCTGAACTTGTAAAGGAAATATGCAGAGTTGATGGCATTGAATGGGTCAGACTCATGTACTGTTACGAGGATCGTATAACAGATGAACTGATTCAGGTTATGCGTGACGAAGATAAGGTCTGCAAATACATTGATATTCCTATTCAGCATGCATCAGATGCTGTATTGAACAGCATGAAGCGACGTTCAACAAAAGAGTCTATTACAGATAAACTCGAAAGATTAAGAACAAATATACCTGATATCCGTATCAGAACAACTCTTATTGTCGGTTTCCCTGGAGAAACAGAAGAAGATTTTGACGAACTTTATGACTTTGTTGAAAGTGCAAGATTCGCAAGACTTGGAGTATTTGCATATTCACAGGAAGAAAATACTGTTGCTGGAGAAATGGAAAATCAGATTGATGAAGAAATCAAGAATGAAAGACTTGAATCAATCATGGAACTTCAGAGAGAGATTTCATTTGAACTCAATAAGGAATTTATAGGAAAGACTGTAAAGGTTCTTGTTGAAGGTGAAGATGAAGACGGTTCATATTATGGTAGAACTGAATACGATGCTCCAGAAATCGATAATTCCGTTCTTTTCTCATCAGAAAAGAAACTTAATCCTGGTGATTTCGTAAATGTATATATTAAAGATGCTTATGATTATGATTTGGTAGGAGAGTGTGAATAATGAATTTACCTAATAAACTTACTATGCTTAGAATTCTGCTGATTCCTGTATATATCTGGGCTTTTCTAACAGACAGATTCATGATTGCCATGGCAGTATTCATTATTGCATCAGTTACTGATACTTTTGATGGTATGATTGCAAGAAAGTACAATCTTGTAACAAACTTCGGAAAGATTATGGATCCTCTTGCAGACAAGATTCTTGTCTATACAGCATTTGTTCTTATGGTTCCAAATCCTGTAAAGGGCTGGATGATGGTTGTTATTCTTGCAAGAGAATTCACAGTATCAGGTATCAGAACTATTGCAGCAGCAAATGGAATCGTTATTGCTGCTGGCATGAGTGGAAAACTTAAAACAGTATTTCAGATGTTTGCAGTACCATTTATTCTTGTAAGTCTTGCTTATCCTGAGGCTACAGTCATAGGTACAATTGCAATGATTCTTCTTTACTGTTCACTTGTACTTACTGTCTACAGTGGTGCTGAATATGTTATTAAAAACAGAGAGGTTTTTAAAGGCTAATGAGAGTTGCACTTCTGACTGTCGGAACTGAAATACTTTTCGGACAGATTGTTAATACAAATGCTGCATATCTTTCTTCTGAACTTCAGAATCTGGGGTTTGATGTTATGTATCATTATACAGTTGGTGATAATCCAATGAGACTTAAAGATACATTAAGACATGCGCTTTCTGACTGTGATATGGTTATTACTACTGGAGGTCTTGGACCAACTGAAGATGACCTTACTAAAGAAATGATTGCAGAAGTAATGAACGATGAAATCGTTACAAGCGAGGAATACAGACAGATTCTTGTTGATTTCTGCAACCGTCATAATTACCCTGTAATTGAGAATAATCTCAAGCAGGCAAATGTCCCAAAAAGAGCCAGAATTTTCAGCAATTCACAGGGAACTGCACCTGGATTCCTGCTTGAAAATGAAGGTAAATATGTTGCTGCACTTCCTGGCCCGCCAAGAGAAATGAAAGCAATGTTTCAGGAACAGCTTAAACCTGAACTTATTAAAATGCAGGATGCTGTAATCTACTACAGAGTAATTAGAACTTTCGGAATAGGGGAAGCAATGCTTGAAACCAAGCTTCTTCCGCTTATTGATGGTCAGACAGATCCTACAATTGCAACCTATGCAAAAGAAGGAGAAGCAAGCTTCAGAATCTGTTCCAAGAGAAAGACTCTTGAGGAGGCAAAGAAGGCTGTTGACGATATGATTGTTTCTGTAAACCAACTTGTTGGTGAATATATCTACAGTTATGATGATGAAGAACTGGTAGATGTGGTAGGAAAGATGCTTATCGAAAAGAACATTTCCATTTCAGCATGTGAATCTTGTACATGTGGTATGTTCACAAGCAGGCTTGGTTCAGTTTCTGGTATATCTCAGGTACTTGAAAGAGGAATTGTTACATATACAGAGCGTGCCAAAATGGAAGAACTCGGTGTAAAACAGGAGACAATTGATAAATATACCGTTGTTTCACCTGAAGTTGCGATTGAGATGGTTACAGGACTCAAAGAGAAAACAGGCTCTGATATTTGTATTTCTATTACAGGATATATGGGACCTGGAGGAGGAACCGAGAAAGATCCTGTTGCAACTGCATACATTGGAGTTTCATATAAAGATAAAGTCTATTCATTAAGACATTACAGACGTGATGTAAATCGTGAATGGAACAGAAACTATGCTGTTTTAAAAATGCTTTATGAAGTATATAAGAATATAAAGGAGGATTAGATATGAGATTTAATTACAAGACAAGTGGTGTTTGTGCAATGCTTATTTCATTTGATATCAATGATGATATTATTTCAAATGTTGAATTCTTAGGTGGATGCAATGGAAACCTTAAGGCTATTTCAAAGCTTGTAGAAGGCAAGAGTGTTGACTACATTGAAAGTGTACTTAAGGGCAATCTCTGCGGAAACAAAGGAACTTCATGTGCTGATCAGCTTGCACTTGCAGTTCGTGCTGCATCAAACTCAATGCACTAATTTAGTATTCTACATTGTGTTGAAAACAATGTCTTTCTGGGAGAATAATAACCTGAATGAGTAAAGTTAAACTATCTATAACTGAAAGCAAATGCAGATGTGGATATGTGAAAAAAGGGGACATTTTTATTGTCGACGACCTGTGTCCACCATTGTGTCATGAATTATGGAATGCAATATATCCTTCGATATTTGCATTAAAAAACGGAGCTGAACTCGATTATGGTGATGTTCGTGCAAAATGTTTTGACGCTATTTGTACTGATGAAGGCCGAGTGCATATACATGGAGAAGTTATAGAATAAAAATATCATTTTTTTGAAGTAAAATAATAACCCGCTGAAAGGAAATTATCTCTTTTCTGCGGGTTTTACTTTGTAAGAATCATTTTTTAGAACTGCTGAACATCCATAGCTTCAATAAGTTTTACATTTGGATACTTTTCCATGAAGTAGTTAAGTGTAAACTGGTTGGCGAAGAGAAGTAATGGACGGTTATAGTGGTCGTAGAGGAGAATCTGTCTTTGATCGATTCTGTCCTTGATTTCTTCTACCTTATCCTCTTCAATCCATCTTGCAACATTGTAGTCCATCATTTCCATTCTGATGTCTGCATTGTATTCATTTTTGAGTCTGTACTCGAATACTTCGAACTGAAGCTGACCAACAGCACCGATAACAACTTCGTTATACTCGTTCTTGTAAACCTGTACAGCACCTTCCTGTGCCAGCTGGTCTACACCTTTCTGGAACTGTTTCTGCTTCATTGTATCTTTTGGAGATACTCTTCTGAAAAGTTCAGGTGGGAAAGTAGGAAGTGGTTCAAATTTGATCATTTCCTTGGATGTTGTAAGAGTATCACCAATCTGATAGTTTCCAGTATCATAGATACCGATAATATCACCAGCAATTGCTGTTTCAACGTTTTCACGTTCATTTGCCATAAGCATTGTGCTCTGAGCTAGCTTCATTGTTTTTCCTGTTCTTGTAAGCTTTACTTCCATACCTTTTTCGTAGGTACCAGAACAGATTCTGAAGAAGGCAAGTCTGTCACGATGCTGTGGGTTCATATTTGCCTGAATCTTGAATATGAAACCACTGAAGAAATCATCTGTTGGGTTAACTTCACCTGTTGTAGTTTTTCTTGCGCCTGGAGCAGGGGACATTTCGAGGAAATGTTCAAGGAACTGAGTTGTTCCGAAATCAGCAAGTGCAGAACCAAAGAATACAGGGCTTAATTTACCATGGGATACCAGTTCCATATCAAGTTCGTTTCCTGCACCCTGAATAAGTTCAATTTCATCTCTTAACTGCTTGAGGTTGTAACCTGCAATAAGGTCTTCAAGTTCATCTCCGAATACTCCATCTTCACCAAGAGTTATCTTCATGTTCTTTTTATAGAGAATAACCTCATTTTTAAGAAGGTCATATACACCTTCAAAGTTTATACCTGAACCGATTGGCCAAGTTACAGCAGTTGATGGAAGTCCAAGAATATCTTCAAGTTCCTGTACAAGATCAAATGGGTCCTTTGTTTCTCGGTCGAGCTTGTTTATGAAGGTAAAGATAGGAATACCTCTTAAGGCACAAACCTTGAAAAGTTTCTTTGTCTGTGCTTCTATACCTTTTGCTCCGTCGATTACCATTACTGCAGAGTCAACTGAAGTAAGGATTCTGTATGTATCTTCACCGAAATCATTATGACCAGGAGTATCCATAATAGCTACCATTTTGTCATTGTATTCAAACTGCATTACGGATGATGTTACAGAAATACCTCTCTGTTTTTCTATTTCCATCCAGTCTGATGTAGCATACTTTGCACTTCTTCTGGCTTTAACTGTACCAGCTTCTCTTATAGCACCACCATGGAGCAGGAGCTTTTCAGTAAGAGTTGTCTTACCTGCGTCTGGGTGGGAAATGATTCCGAATATTCTTCTTCTGTTAATTTCATCAATTCTTGACATTATCTGTTACCTCACAACTTGTTTATTCTATCATAACTATTGAAAAAAATAAAGATGAGATATATAATATTGATACGTGTAAGCCACGTGCTTTTTTATTTGTGAAAGGAAGTAAGTCTCAATGGGTGAAAACATTATGGGCACAATGCCCGTGAGAAAACTCTTATACAAAATGGCATGGCCAGCAATTCTTTCAATGACCATAAATGCCTTATATAACGTAGTTGACAGCATGTTTGTATCAAAAATATGTGAAGATGCACTGACTGCAGTATCAATTATTAATCCGCTTCAGATGCTTGTTATAGCTCTTGGGGTAGGTTCTGGCGTCGGTGTAAACTCTCTTATTTCAAGAAGACTTGGAGCTAAAAGACAGGATGAAGCGGACAAGGCTGCATCAACTGGAATTGTTATCGGTCTTTTCAACTACCTTATTTTCTTTTCAATTGCAGTATTCCTTTCAAAGCAGTTTGTTGGATTCTATGCAGAAGAGGGCACATATATCTATGACAATGCAATCGCATATCTTCGTATCGTCGGATGTGGTGCCATATTCATTTCAGTACAGATTGTTCTTGAAAAGATTCTTCAGTCAACAGGTAATATGATTGCTCCGATGATCAGTGTTATTGTTGGTGCAGTTGTTAATATTGCTCTTGACCCAATCCTTATTTTCGGTCTTCTTGGAATGCCTGAAATGGGTGTTCAGGGTGCTGCACTTGCAACAGTTTTCGGACAGTTCTGTTCATTTGCAGTTTCTATGGTAATTCTTAACCGTGGCAAGATTCTTGTTAAGATAAGATTAAAAGGTTTCAGACTTGACTGGAAAATTGTAAAGGATATCTATGCAGTTGGCCTTCCATCAATCGTTATGCAGTCAATTGTTTCAGTTATGAATATCGGATACAATATGATTCTTATTCAGTATTCAAATACTGCAGTTGCCGTACTTGGAATCTATTTCAAGCTTCAGTCATTTGTATTTATGCCTGTTTTCGGACTCAATGCAGGTGCAATGCCTATTATCGGATACAATTTTGGTGCAAGAGACAAAGCACGTCTTATGCAGGCATACAAGGAAGCGCTTAAACTTGCCGTTGTTGTTATGACACTTGGAACGGTTCTTTTCCAGTTTATGCCTGAAAAACTTCTTGGAATTTTTGAAGCAGGGGATGAAATGCTTGCTATGGGTATTCCTGCATTAAGAATAATTTCAATCAACTTTATTCCTGCTGCATTCGGTATTATCAATGGTACTGTATTCCAGGGAACAGGACATGGCGTATACAGTCTGATTATTTCAGTACTGAGACAGTTCGTCGTAATTCTTCCAGCTGCGTACATTTTCGCCAAGATTGGTGGAGTTGCTCTTTCATGGTTCTCATTCCCATGTTCTGAGGTTGTTGGTCTTACTGTAAGCTTTATTCTCTTCGTAAAACTTTACAAAAAAGAGATATCAAAGTTGTAATATCTATTGAAATTTTAATGAGTTTATTATAAAATTATACGTCAAATATATTAAATAAATAAGAGTTAGGAGGTGTCTTACTTTGGGTAGACACGGTACAATTGCAGGAAGAAAAGCTTCTCAGGACTCAAAGAGAGCTGCATTATTTACAAAGTATGCTAAGGCTGTAACTTTAGCTGCTAAAAACGGAGGAGATCCAGACTACAACCCAGCACTTCGTCTTGCTATTGAAAAGGCAAAGAGCATCTCAATGCCAAATGATAATATCAAGAGAGCTATCATGAAGGGTACTGGCGAACTCGGTGGAGAAACATTAACTGAACTTACATTTGAAGGATATGGTGCTTCAGGTGTTGCTGTAATCGTTGAAGCTGTTACAGACAATACAAACAGAACTACATCTGCTGTAAGATCATGCATGGATAAATATGGTGGAAACTTAGGAACTCCTGGTTGTGTATCATATATGTTCTCAACTAAGGGTGTTCTTGTTGTTGAAAAAGAAGACGGTATGGATGAAGATACTGTTCTTGAAGACGCATTGAATGCTGGTGCTGACGATATGGTAACAACAGAAGATTCATTTGAAATCTATACTGAACCATCAACATTCGCTGAAGTTCACAAGAATTTAACTGATGCTGGTTATACTTTCATTTCAGCTGAAGTTGAAAAGATTCCATCAATGGAAACTGAACCAAAGCCAGAAGATCTCAAGAACTTAAAGAAAATGATTGAAGTTTTAGAAGACAACGAAGACGTTCAGAACGTTTATACAAACTCAAAAGTTGATCTTTACGAAGACTAATCAATATTGTTTTTATTCCTAGATGTTACGTTAATTATATAATTGAACCTACACTTATTTTTCGGGATTTCGCGTCTAGTACTCAGTATGTCAGGCCTCATTTATCTATCAGTGGACGGCAGAAGTTTACCGCAGATAACCCACCTATCTATCGATAGGGCTTCAATTATCCTTAACGTATGCTAGGATTTTTTTTACCATAAAACGAAAGTGATATTATGAACAACACATTCCTTATTATCGACGGAAACAGTTTAATAAACAGAGCATATTATGCAGTTCAGCGACCAATGATTACAAAAGAGGGTATATACACTCAGGGGATCTATGGTTTTCTGAATATGCTTCAGAAACTTGAAAAGGAGTATGAACCAGAATATATTGCTGTTACTTTTGATGTGCATGCTCCTACATTCAGACATGAAAAATACAGTGAGTATAAGGCTGGCAGAAAACATATGCCACCCGAACTTCTTATGGAAATGCCAATTTTAAAGGATGTTCTTCATGCCATGAACATAAAGACATTTGAAATGGCTGGATGGGAAGCCGATGACCTTATTGGAACACTTGCAAGAATCGGTGAAGAAAAGGGACTTTCTCCACTTATTGTTTCTGGTGACAGAGACCAGCTTCAGCTTGCGACAGATACAACAAAGGTGCTTTATACAAAGAGTGGGGTAAGTGTATTTGAACTCTATGACAAGGATGCTTTCTTTAAGAAATATGAATTCATGCCTCTTCAGTTTATTGACTATAAAGGAATCTTTGGAGATAAATCAGATAATATTCCTGGTATTCCAGGTATTGGAGAAAAGGGGGCAAAGGAACTCATTCTTCAGTTTGGTTCTGTTGAAAAAATGATCGAACATGCTGACAAGATTGAGAAGAAGGGTTTAAGAACGAAAGTTGAAGATAATGCTGATCTTGCAAGACTTTCAAAGGAACTTGCAACAATCAACAGATTTGCTCCTGTTGAGATTGAAATCAGTGATGTCAGAAGGGTTGAACCTGACTATGACAGGCTTATTGAATTATATAAAAAGCTTGAATTCACCAGTTTCTTAAGAAAACTTGTTGTTCCTGAAAAGAAGAATGAAGATTTTGTTTCATTTGATGAAATAGAGATAAATCCAGTTGCAACAGACAATCTTGAATATTTCAGAAACAGAGAAGTATTCATTAAAGTCTTCAGTGATATGAATCATATCCAGAAACCTGAAATTACAGGTATTTTTATAATGGATTCATCTAAATATATTTATATTGAAAATGCTGATAAAGAACTGATTGATGAACTTTCATCTCTCAACCTTAAACTTTTCTGCCACGATGTAAAGAACAATGTGTATCCACTTGTATATTACGGATTCAGGAACTATGAGGTTTCTTTTGATACAGTACTTGCGTCATATGTTCTTGATCCTTCAAAATCAAATTATGGACTTAATGAGCTTGCGCTTGACATGCTTCACAGGTCTCTTCCTGATGAGTCATCATTTATCGGTCAGACACAGATTACAATGTTCGGTACTTCAAATGAGAAATACATTGAGTATGGTATTTTAACAGGAAAAACAGTATGGCAGTTAAGTTCATTGCTTAAAAATGATATTGAGGAGCAGGGTCTTCACAAGGTTCTTTATGAAATAGAACTTCCACTTGTAAAAGTACTTGCTTCAATGGAAGTAACTGGCATCAGAATTGACCCTTCTTATCTTGATGAGTTTTCATCAAGTATTGCTTCAAGAATTGCTGAACTTGAAAACAGTATCTGGAACCTTGCTGGAGAAAAGTTTAATATAAAGAGTACTCAGCAGTTAGGTGTGATTCTTTTCGAAAAACTCGGTCTTGAATCAGGAAAGAAGACAAAGACAGGCTACAGCACATCTGCTGAAGTTCTTGAAAAACTTAAAGACTCGCATGAAATAATTCCGAATATTCTTGAGTACAGAAACCTTACAAAGCTCCAGTCCACATATGTTGATGGAATGAAACCTCTTATATCAAAGGATTCAAGAATCAGGGCTCATTTCAATCAGACAGTAACTCAGACAGGTAGAATCAGCTGTACTGAACCTAATCTTCAGAACATTCCAATTAGACAGGAACTTGGAAGAAAACTCAGAAATGCATTCCTTGCTGATGATGGATATACACTTATTGGTGCTGACTATTCACAGATTGAGCTTCGTGTTCTTGCACATCTTTCAGAGGATGAATCTCTTGTTTCAGCTTTCAACAATGGGGAAGATATTCACAAGCTTACGGCATCACGTGTCCTTGGAATTCCAATGGATCAGGTTACATCACTTGACAGATCGAAAGCAAAAGCTGTCAACTTTGGTGTAATTTACGGAATGTCACAGTTCGGTCTTTCAGAAGAACTGAATATCCCAAGAAAAGATGCTGAAGAATATATCAGGGAATATTTCTATAAACATCCAAAAGTAAAGGAATATATGGACCTTCAGAAGGAATTTGCTAAGGATAAAGGATATTCACTTACATTTATGGGTCGTAAGAGAACAATTCCCGAAATCAAATCAAGCAACTTTATGGTAAGATCTTTAGGTGAAAGACTTGCCATGAACAGCCCTATTCAGGGTTCAGCTGCTGATATTATCAAACTGGCAATGATAAAGGTATACAATGAACTTGAGAAAAATTTCCCTGATTCAAAGCTTATTCTTCAGGTTCATGACGAACTTATCATCAATGCCAAAAAAGACGATAGAGAGGCTATTATGGAGCTTTTAAGACGCAATATGGAAGAAGCAGTATCCCTTATTGTTAAGCTTGAAGTTTCTCTTAATACTGCAGATAACTGGTACGAACTCAAATGATGAGAATAATTGGATTGACAGGTGGTATAGGTTCAGGTAAGTCAACTGTATCTGAATATATACGTGAAAAGGGAATAAAGACTATTGACGCTGACGAGATATCAAGAAATCTGACTAAAAAAGATGGCGCAGCACTTCCTGCTATCAGGAAATTCTTTGGAGAACAGGTATTTTTTGAGGATGGTACTCTAAACAGAAAAGCACTTGGAAACATTGTGTTTTCTGATAGAGACAAGCTTAAGCTTCTTGAATCATGTACTACTGAAGTAGTGGACAGAATAATCAGGAAGGAACTCGCTGAACTGAAAGAAAATGATTTCAATGGTGTTGTGGTACTGGATATTCCGCTTTTGTTTGAGGGAGGAGATCAGGTACTCTGTGACGAAACCTGGGTTGTTACCTGCAGTTATGATATTAAAGTTGAAAGACTGCTAAAAAGAGATAACACTACATTGGAAGCGGTTAAAAACAGAATGGCAAATCAGATGAGTGATGAAGATAAGATAAAGCTTGCAACTTATATAATTGACAATAGTTTTTCACTTGATTATCTTTACACTCAAATCGAACTGCTTTTGTTAAAAAATAATTGTATTTAGATATAAATTGTGATAATATACCCTTGTAATTTCACCAGTTTATGCCGGCGTGGTGGAATTGGCAGACGCGCGGGACTCAAAATCCCGTCCTAGCGATAGGGTATGGGTTCGACCCCCATCGCCGGCACCAGAATATATTCTATTTCAGGAGGAGAAAAATTATGTTCGAATACGCTTATGCAGATGCAGGCGCAGCAGGTGGAGCAAGTTCTTTATTAAGCTTTTTACCTTTAATCATTGTTATCGTTGTTATGTATTTCCTTATGATCAGACCACAGAGAAAGAAGGATAAGGAAATCCAGAATATGAGAAACAACCTTCAGGTTGGTGATGAAATCATTACAATCGGAGGAATCTGCGGAAAGATCGTTAAGACAAAGGAAGACACTATCATCGTAGCAGTTGGTGCTGACAAGGTTAAGATTGAAATGATGAAGTGGGCTGTTTCAACTGTTACTAAGCAGTCAGCTGTACGTGCTGAAAAGACTCAGGAAAAGGAAGAAACATCCGAAAAGAAGAAGCTTCCAAAGAGATTAAAGAAGGAAGAAGAAGTTGCTCAGGTTGTTGAAGAAGTTAAGCCTGTTGCTGAAGAAACTGCAGAAGTTTCAGAAAACTAATAGCATATTGAATATGTACTTCAAAAAGACCATTTTTATGGTCTTTTTTTATTAAAAAAGAAGGGTAAAACCTTGAAAATATCTTGATTCCGTTGTAAAATTAGTAGTTATTAAAATGCCAATATTATTGGTTTTTATAAATATATATTACGAGAGGTTTTGAAATGAATTTAAAGGTAAAAAGAATACTTGCCGTACTTGTAGTAGTAGTTACTCTTGTTGGCTGGTACGTGTCACTTTTTGGCTTAGGCAGTGACTTTAAGAATGTCAAGGATCAGTTAAAGTATGGTCTTGACATCAATGGTGGCGTATTTGTAGTTCTTGAAGCAAATGAAGAAGATATCAAGGGCTATACAGATGGTCAGTTAAAGGAAATCATGGAACAGACAAGGGATATTATCAACAACCGTGTTAATAACCTTGGTGTTGCTGAAGCAAACGTAACAATTGAAGGTACAAAGAGAATCAGAGTTGAACTTCCAGGTGTTGAAAACACTGACGAAGCTATCAAGTCAATCGGTACAACAGCAAAGCTTATATTTATGCTTGCTGACGGAGAATACTTTGACGGTGGAGTAGTTAAGGAAGCATATGCTACACCTAACGGATCAAACTATCAGATTGCTCTTGAATTTGATTCAACTGGTACTGCACTTTTCACTGATTTCACAACAAAGGCATACAACCAGACAGTTACTTCATCATTTGAATGGATGACTCCAAAGATGATTGCAATCATTCTTGATGGTGCTGTTATCACTTCACCAGAAGTAAGTGAAGTAATTTCAACTGGTAAGGCTGTTATTACTGGAGCATTCACATTAGAAGAAGCTACTACTAAGGCTGCTTTAATCAAGGCCGGTGCTCTTCCAATCGGACTTACTGAAATCCAGTCATCAACTCAGTCAGCTACAATCGGAATCAATGCACTTGAAAAGTCAATTACAGCAGGTGCTATCGGACTCCTTCTTGTATTCGCAATTATGATTGCATTCTTCGGTCTTCTTGGACTTCTTGCTGACATTGCACTTTTACTCTATGTAGTAATGTTCTTATGGGCAATGGTAGCATTCAATGTAGTTCTTACATTACCAGGAATTGCAGCATTAATCCTTTCAGTAGGTATGGCTGTAGACGCAAACGTTATCATCTTCGACAGAATCAAGGAAGAAATTGCATCAGGAAAGTCCATCAGAGTTGCTGTTGACTTAGGATTCAGAGATGCATTATCAACAGTACTTGATGCTCAGATTACAACTCTTATTGCATCAATCGTACTTTTCGAAATCGGTACTACATCAGTTAAGGGATTCGCTCTTACACTTATGATTGGTATCGTATTCAGTATTTTCACTGCTGTTGTAATTACTCAGATCTTCATCTCAGTACTTGCTGGCTCAAAGAAGTTCTCAAAGAACAAGTTCTTTGGTGTAAGTGAAAGTGGTAACCCAAGAAGAATTTTAAACAAGACATTCTCGTTTATCAGAAATAGAAAGATTTACTATCTTGTAAGTGTAGTTATTCTTGTAATCGGTCTCATCTTCGGACTTGTAAAGGGAATGAACTATGGTATCGACTTTACTGGTGGTACTATGATTCAGATGGATC
Organism: Clostridia bacterium; assembly: GCA_024403065.1. GTDB lineage: Bacteria > Bacillota > Clostridia > Peptostreptococcales > Anaerovoracaceae > JAKSSM01. The sequence continues at coordinate 19,930 of JAKSSM010000013.1, forward strand.
TTCACAAGGAAGTACCTGTAGATGAAATCAAGGACCTTTTAAAGGAATTTGATATCGATCCTGAAATCGTATATCAGGGAGAAGGCAATCAGCAGATTGTAATCAAGACAATCAAGGCTTTAGAAGCTGAAGACAGAGCTAAGCTTACAGAAAAGATTACAAAGGCTTACTCATTAAAGGATACTGATGTACTTGCATCAGAAGAATTCGGACCATCAGTAGGTAGGGAACTTAAAGG
>JAKSSM010000130.1 GCA_024403065.1 Clostridia bacterium
ATTCATGGAAAAAAGCATTCTGTCCAGAGCATCATCATAATAGTATCCAAGGAGTCTGTGAACAGTCTGGGCAAAATGATGGGATGTTTCCATTATTCTCTTTGCTGCACGTCCTGTTGGAGCAACAAGTGCAACCTTCATCCCACTTGCCTCAAATATGTGTACAATTGCCTCAATTACTGTTGATTTTCCAGTACCTGGACCACCTGTAATGATGCTAACTGCATTCCCTATGGCAGATACTGCAGCAAGTCGCTGATTTTCAGAAAGATCAATATTCCTGAGTGCGCAGAACTGATCAATCTTCTCTTTGAAGTTTCCAATAACCCTGAAAAGATTCTGGTTCGAATTAAGTTGCACAAGTCTCTTTGCAACCTCACATTCTGCTCTGTAGTATGGATAGAAACATATTACTGTTTCATCGTCTATTTTCGTAAGCTGAATGTTCCCTAAGAATGCCATATCAGTTACACAGTTTTTCACCTGCTTGGATGAAACATTGAGGAATTCACCAACCTTAAGTGAAAAGCTGTCAAAGGATGCATATGTATGACCTTCCTGGGCATAGGAAGAAAGCACGTAGTTAATACCTGCTTCAATTCTCTTCTCATCGTCCATAGAAATCTTTAGTTTCTGTGCAATTTCATCCATCTTTCTGAATCCGATTTTTGGAAAATCCTCAAGAAGAAAATACGGATTGTCCTCCACCAGTGAAATAGTTGCATCCCCATAGACTGCAAATATTTTTACTATGTAGTAATTGGAAAAGCCAAGCTCTCTTAAGAAGAAAGTCACCTCTGGGGTGACTTGGCTTATCTTCGTTATCTGTCGAATCATAATGTATCGTGATATATTTCTCTGTTATCTAGAGTCCACTTTCTGTCACTGTATCCACCAGGAAGTGCTTCATCATAGGCTTCCTTAAAGTCGTACATCTTTGCATCAAGCATATCAAGGTAATGAAGTACTTCTGCTTCTGGGAAGAGTGGTTTTCTAGGGCTTCCATATTCAGCTTCGTAGTGGTGTGAAAGAACCATATGGTCAAGCATGATTCTCTTTTCGTCGCATACTCCAAGGTCAAGACATATTCTGTCGATTGATTTTACACCCATTACAATGTGTCCAAGAAGTTTTCCTTCAAAGGAATAGTCACTTGCCATACCATACTCATCCGATACAATTTCATTTATCTTTTCCATATCATGGATAATGACTCCGCATGCTACCCAGTCAGGTCTAAGGTTTGTATATACCTCACATACCTTCTTACCCAGTCTCAGCATTCTTAATGTATGATAAAGAAGTCCTCCGAAAATTGCATGGTGATTCTTCTTTGCTGCAGGATAATACATGAGTTTTTCTTCATTTGCTGAAAGTACCTTTAAAGCAACATTTCTTAAATCAGAATCCTCAATTTCTTCTGCTGTTTTCTTTATTTCATTAAACATGTCTTCCGACGTTTCAGGAGCATGTTTTACAAATTCTGTTACATCAAGATTGTCTTCTTTTGATGCAATGCGCACTCTTTCAATACGAAGCTGTGCCTGACCATTGAATTCAGTGACCTCGAATCTTACTTTTACAATATCTGTTCTTTTAAGTTTTCTGTCAGGTTCGTCAACACTCCACTTCTTACCAGAAATTTCGCCCGTTTCGTCAGCAAGAAGAAGATCCAGATAATCCTTTCCTGTGCTTCCCTTTTTGATTTCAACATTTGAAATCATAAAAAAAGAATCTGTCTTTTCCCCAACCATGTTTTTTAAGGTTCTTACATTAATTCTATCCATCTTATTTCACCTTTTCTATCTGCCTAATTATACTATACGCCCCTTTATTTTTCAATTGAAAAAGCGTATACTGAATGAGGTAAAAATGTCTTTTGTAACACATATGGAAAGATGGGTAACATTATGGATTTTAATGCAGAAAAAGTAAAAAACGATGTAGTAGAATGGATCAGAGAATGGTTCGAAAAGAACGGAAAAGGTGCAAATGGTGTTATCGCCTTATCCGGCGGAAAAGACAGTTCCGTATGTGCAGCACTTCTTGTAGAAGCACTTGGAAAGGATAAAGTATTTGGAGTTATGATTCCAAATGGAAATATGAAGGATATAGGGATTGCTACAGAACTTGCAGAAACTCTTGGAATCAGGTATTTCGTTATTGATATCAAGGATGCTTTTGATTCAATTTTAAAGAATATTGAAGGTGAAGGAATCGAACTTACTCCTCAGACAACAACAAATCTTCCACCAAGACTCAGAATGTCAACAGTATACGCAGTATCCCAGTGCCTGAACGGAAGAGTATGCAATACATGCAACCTTTCAGAAGACTATGTAGGTTATTCAACAAGATATGGTGACAGTGTTGGTGACTTCTCACCTCTTTCAAACCTTACAGTTCAGGAAGTAAAAGCAATCGGAAGAGCACTTGGTCTTCCATCAAAGTTTGTAGATAAGGTTCCATCAGATGGACTTCAGCCAAAGACTGATGAAGAAAACCTCGGTTTTACATATGCTGTTCTTGATAAATATATCAGAACAGGTGTATGTGAAGATGAAGAAACAAAAGCCCTTATCGATAAGAAACACGAAGCTAATCTCTTCAAATTAAGACTTATGGACGCATTTCCATATGAAGCATAAAGGAGAAAAAGATATGAAACTTGCATCAGCATTAAAAGAAAGATCTGATATAAACACAAGAATCCAGGAACTTTCAGTAAGACTTGTCAACAATTCAAAAGTACAGGAGGGAGATAAACCTGCTGAAAATCCGGATGAACTTCTTAAAGAGATGGACTCCCTTTTCGAAAGACTTCAGTACCTCATTACTCACATCAATATGACAAACAGTCTTACTGAACTCAAGGGCAAAACACTTACTGAACTTCTTTCCGAAAGAGATGTTCTTTCGAAGAAGCTTTCAGTCTTAAGAAGTTTCCTTAACAGTGCTTCAGAAAAGGTAAACAGATATTCAAGAACTGAAATCAGAATCGAAAGTTCAGTAAATGTTGCTGAACTCCAGAAGACAGTTGATTCCCTTTCAAAGGAACTCCGTACACTTGACGAAGCAATCCAGGAAGCAAACTGGACAACAGAACTTAAATAAAAAAAGCTGGTAGTCATAAGGGGCGAGCGTGATCTCTGTGGAGGAGAATGCATCCACATGCTGTACGGTATGTCTGGCGCATACCACACTTTTATCTTAAAAGCCACGCACATATACATGTGCACTGTAATACTTTTTTGTAACTACCATATCGCTGACCATATGACGAGGGTTAGGGTTTCGGGGATAAAGAAGAAAAAACAAAGGAACGGATTAAACCGTTCCTTTTTTGTGTCCTATCTGTTTTCACCAGATGTTCCAGTGTACATTCTGTAGTAGATTCCCTTCTTTTCAAGAAGTTCTTCGTGATTTCCTCTTTCAACGATTCTGCCCTTATCCATTACCATGATTACATCAGAGTTCTGAATTGTAGAAAGTCTGTGAGCAATTACGAATACTGTTCTTCCGTGCATCAGGTTATCCATACCACGCTGAACAATGGATTCTGTACGTGTATCAATTGAAGATGTTGCTTCATCAAGAATCATTACAGGTGGGTCTGCTACAGCAGCTCTTGCGATAGAGATAAGCTGTCTCTGTCCCTGTGAAAGGCCTGAGCCGTCACCCTCAAGGATAGTATCATATCCGTTTGGAAGCATACGGATGAAACCGTCAGCATTTACAAGCTTTGCAGCTTCAATACATTCTTCATCTGTTGCATCCAGCTTACCATATCTGATATTTTCCATTACACTTGCAGTGAAAAGGTTTACATCCTGAAGTACGACACCAAGTGATCTTCTTAAGTCCTCCTTCTTGATATGGTTGATGTTAATGCCATCGTATCTTATCTTACCGTCATCAATATCATAGAATCTGTTGATGAGGTTTGTAATTGTTGTTTTACCAGCTCCTGTTGCACCAACAAGTGCTACCTTCTGACCTGGCTTTGCATATACCGAAATATCATGAAGTACCGGCTTTCCTTCAACATATGAGAAGTCTACATCTTTAAGTGTAATATCTCCCATAAGTCTTACAAGCTGGCCATCTTTACCATCATGATTGTAGTCTTTATCTGCAGGTTCCTTCCATGCCCAGATTCCTGTATGTTCACTGCATTCAACAAGTGTTCCATCAACTTCCTTTGCATTTACAAGGCTGATGTCACCTTCATCACTTTCTGACTTTTCATCAAGAAGTTCGAAAATTCTTCCAGCACCTGCCATGGCCATGATTACGGCACTGAGCTGCTGTGAAACCTGAGTGATAGGGTTCATGAAACCACGGGAAAGTAAAAGGAATGCCGCAATTGTACCAAGAGTAACAACTGCTTCTCCACCAAAGGAAATATTTGCTGTGCCATTGATTGCAAGTACACCACCGAAGAATGCAATGAGTACATAAAGCACATTACCAAGGTTACCCATCATAGGCATGATAAGCATACTTAATGCATTACCTCTTGCCATGTTGTGAGCAAGTTCTTCGTTTCTTTCATCGAATTCCTCTTCACTCTTCTTTTCGTGAGAGAATACCTTGATTACCTTTTCACCGTTGATCATTTCTTCAACATAACCA
>JAKSSM010000131.1 GCA_024403065.1 Clostridia bacterium
CACAGTACCACACATACGAAAATGCGTGGAGTGATGATGATACTTTATGTGGGACATGCTTTTAAAAGTACCACAAAGACGTAAATGCGAGGGTTTGTGTCCCACACAATAGAGGTGATAATTACGAAAATAAAAATAAATGACTTAGTGAACGATTACGGTCTTATGCTTAGTGGAAAATTAAGCGACGAACAGACCGAAACGGCGAAAGACGTTCTCAGAATAATGCTTTCAGATTATGAAATAACCTCAAAGTGTACTGACTTGGCTGTACCAGATGATAATACAAAAGCCAAAGCAATTCAGATGTTCTTCGTATCAAAGAAGATAGAAGGCTGCACAAATCAGACAATAGCATATTACAGTACTGTACTGAAAAAATTTTTTACAGAAATAAACATGGATCTGGAGAAAATAACAGCTGATGAAGTGCGCTATTATATTGCAAAGCTTAGTCTGAATGGATTGAGCAAGTGTTCTCAGGACAACGAACTCAGAGTGCTAAAAAGTTTCTTCAAGTGGGCGTTCGGTGAGGGATACATAAGCAAAATCCCAACTCTGAATATAAAAACAATTAAGCAGGAGAAACGTATCAAAAAACCATTCACTGAACTTCAGATAGAACAGATGAGAAAAGTTCTTAATAAGAGAGGTTCTTTAAGAGATTTGGCTATTTTTGAAACACTCAATTCTACCGGTGTCAGAGTATCAGAACTTAATAGGATTAACATCGGCGACATACAGGATGATGAAATAACAGTATTCGGCAAAGGTGAGAAAGAACGTGTTGTTTATCTGAATACAAAATCCAAACTTGCTATTCAGGATTACCTGAAGTCCAGAAGTGATGATGAAAAAGCGTTATTTATCGGCAGCAAGTCACCTTATACCCGCCTTTCAAAAGGTGCAATAGAAACTATGATAAGAAATCTTGGAAAAGAAGCAGGTGTTGACGATTGCCACCCACACAGATTCCGTAGAACTTCAGCAACATTTGCTCTCAACAGAGGAATGCCTATAGAACAGGTTCAGCAGATGTTAGGGCATGAGAGCATTAATACAACTACCATATATGCAAGGAGTGAAAAAGAAAATGTCAAAGCGAGCCACAGAAAGTACGTTGTCTAAGGTCAACAGGATTCTTGGAATATCAGACAGCTATGAAGCTCCGGCCAAAGTTCTTGAAATTCTTCAGAAACCTGAAGAGAGAAAAGAAATATTTTTTCAGTTTATGAAAGAGTTTGATTACGATCTGAGCTATGAATGGTTTTATAACTACTTTCAGGATGAACACGCAGACAGAAAAAACAATCATCAGGACTTTACTCCGGTTTGCATATCAAATCTGATGAGTGAAATGCTTGGATGCAAGTCTGAAAATGATTTTACAATAATTGAAGAGCCAGCGGCCGGAACAGGAAGCACAATGATAGCTCACTGGTATAAGACAATCCGTTCTCATATGTTTATATGGGATTACAGGCCTGATGATTATCTGTATAAGCTTACAGAATTAAGCAGTAAAACAGTTCCGTTCCTTTTGTTCAATGTTATGATACGAGGCATGAATGCTCTTGTGATTCACGGAAATTCATTAACTCAGGAGATTGAGAACGCATACTGGGTGTATAACGAACTTAATAATCCTATGGGATTTTCTGACTTATACATAATTCCTAAAGAGAGATATCACATATTCAAGGAGGTGGTTTAATGATTCTCCGTAATTATCAGCAGTTCCTGATTTATAAAATCAAATGCGAAATCAATAATGGCAAACGTGCCATATGCTGCGTTCTTGGTTGCGGAGGGGGAAAATCAGTTATCCAGGGAAACATAGCAGCGAGTGCAAATGCAAAAGGAAACCGAGTTCTCTTCCTTGTACACCGTAAGGAACTCTGCGAGCAGATTAGAGATACTTTCAGCAAATGCGGAGTAGACTGGAACCTTACTCAGGTAATGATGGTACAGACAGCTACAAGGCATATCAGAGAACTGCACGAACCGGATATAATCATTACTGATGAGTGCCACTTATCAACAGCAAAGACATACACTAAGATATATGATACATTCAAGAACGCTCTGAGGTTAGGCTTTACAGCAACACCTTGCAGACTTAATGAAGGTGGTCTGGGAAATGTGTATGATAGTCTTGTTGAAGGTGTATCGACTAAATGGCTGATACAGAACAAATTTCTTGCAGATTATAAGTATTATAGTTTGCCACTTGCAGATACAGACAATCTTCATGTTAAGTGCGGTGAGTTTGTTTCTGATGAAGTAAATGCTTTAATAGAAAATCAAGCGGTATATTCAGGAGCAGTTGAACAATATCTGAAACTTGCCAATGGTCAGAAAGCGATGGTTTATTGTCCGTCTGTTGTATCCAGTAAAGAAGTTGCTGAACAGTTTAATGCCGCAGGTGTTCCGGCCGCTCATGTGGATGGAACAACACCTAAATCAGAGAGAGAAGAACTTGTTGCTGCTTATCGTTCCGGAAAGCTTATGGTTTTAACGAACGTTGAACTTTTCGGAGTTGGATTTGATGATAAAGATATTATCTGTACTATCTTCTTAAGACCAACAATGTCAGTAGCATTATACATACAGATGGCAATGCGTTCCTTAAGATACAAAGAAGGGAAAACGGCGATTATTCTTGATTGTGTAGGGAACGCAAGAAGACATGGACTTCCTCCTGATGATAGGAAATGGACTCTTGAAAGTAAGAAGAAGCAGCAGAACATGGTTAAGATCAGAGAGTGTGAAAGTTGCTTTGCAGTATATGAACCAACACATTCAGTATGTCCGTACTGTGGATTTAAGGCTACAAAAGAAATACAGCGCAAAGAAAAGAAATCGGTTACGGTTGATCTGGTTGAGATTCAGAAACAGGAAGAGCTGAAAAATGTAAACTATAACGAATATCAGAAGTTTACAACATTTGAACAGCTTGCAGAGTTTCAGAAAGCAAGAGGTTATCGTATCCAATGGACAATTCGGAAGTGTGATGAACTGGGAATTAAGGTGCCCGGGAAATATTCTTACATGAGGAGGTATATGAAGTGAGCAAACTTATCGACCTTAAGGGTAAAAAGTTTGGTAGATTAACTGTTATATCAAGAGTGGAAAACAAAAACGGTAAAGTAAGATGGTTGTGCAAGTGTGCTTGTGGGAATTTCAAAACTGCATCATCAGAGAACCTTAAAAGCGGACATGTTCAGAGCTGTGGATGTTATCACATGGAACGAATAACTGAAAGCAACAAGAAGTATAACAAAATTGAAGTTATAGGCGATATATCATATATTTTGATTGGTAGTATTAAAGTTGTGATTGATACAGAGGATTTATACAAAGTCAAGGATATCAGATGGAGAATCAACAGCAACGGATATCCTATCGGAGGTTTGAAGGACAGGAAGGTTTTCTTACACAGAGTGGTAGTCGGAAACATTCCTGAAGGTATGGAGGTTGACCATATAAATCACAATTTATTGGATGCCCGAAAATCAAATCTCAGAATTGTTTCAAGATCTCAAAATAATATGAATCACGGAGTAAAAACAAATAATACATCTGGATATACCGGCGTATGGTTCAGCAACCAAAAGAGAAGATGGGTTGCTGAGATTAGGGTTGAAGGCAAGAAAATACATCTTGGAAGCTTTGAAAATATAGTTGATGCTGTAAATGCAAGGCGAAAAGGAGAAGAAAAATACTTTGGAGAATACGCATATGACAGAAACAGACATAATGAATAACATCCGCCTTGAATTATCAGAGAGAGGATATTACACAGAAAGAACGAATGTAGGAAAAGGATATCTTGTTCCTACGGATGTATGGAATAGAATCAAGCATCTGATACCAGAGAGTGAGCAGAAGAAAATCAGATACTTTTCTACTGGTGCAATGGTAGGTCGCTCTGACTTATCCGCAATTAAAGACGGAAAAATAAGTTTTATCGAGGTTAAAACCGATAAAGGTAAACCTACAAAAGAACAGTTAAACTTCATAAAAGTAATGAAAGAAAGATACGGATGTAACGCCGGAATAGCACGAAGTCCAGAGGAGGCGATTAACCTTGTCAGCACCGGAACTTGAAAAGTTAGCAGCACAGGGAGCGGAAATGCCAGACGGACTTGACGGAGCAGAACAGCTTCTGTTTCTGTCACTCAGACAGCTGTATGCATTATTCCGCAGTGGAAAGATTCAGAAGGACATTGCCAAAATTGAGAAAACAAAAATCCTTCAGGAATACTCGAATAATGCTCTCCTTCTGGAGAGCTGGAATCAGGCAAGACAGAGAGAACAGAAAATGTCTGGAATTCTTCAGGAGATGAAGAACTCAGAATGTGAAGTATGCAAGAAGTTCTTCAAGATTCATTCGGGTATGTGCCATGATTGAATGTAAGTGTAAAGACTGTGACCACAGAACGGAACGTTGTCATTCGACATGTGAGGATTATATTAAGTTCTGTGAGGAACGTAAGAAGTTTAATCAGAAAATGAAAGAAGAGAGCCTGACACTTGCTGCTCAGACAAGAACATCATTGTCACAGGCTCTGCTCTGGAAGAAAATCAAAGGCGGGAGAAGGTAATCAAATGAAATAATAT
>JAKSSM010000132.1 GCA_024403065.1 Clostridia bacterium
CAATGCTTATGCTCTTTGGAAAGCTGGAACTCTATTCTCTTCTGCTTCTCTTATTAAAACCTTTCTCAAACAGAGACAAATAAACGAAAGCATCATCCCCACTTCTGTGGGGATTTTTTATGGCATGAAAAAAGTGGAAGCACTCGCTTCCACTTTACTTTTATTGAATTATTCTTCAACTGCTTCCTTAGCTGGTTCTTCTGCAGCTTCTGGAACTGGAAGAGTAGCCTTGATTGAGAGGCTGATTCTCTTCTTTTCTTCGTCGATTTCTAAGATCTTTGCAGTTACTTCCTGGCCAACCTTAAGTTCGTCTGAGATGTTGTCAACTCTCTTGTGAGCAACTTCTGAAATATGAACAAGTCCATCAAGACCTGGTTCAAGTTCTACGAATGCACCGTAATCCTTGATCTGAACTACCTTACCGCAAACTTCCTGACCAACAGCATACTTTTCATTGATTACTGCCCATGGTTCTGGAGTAGTCTGCTTTAAGCCTAATGAAATCTTGTGGTTTTCATCATTCTTTGATAAGATCTTAACTCTTACTACATCACCAACCTGAAGAACTTCCTTTGGATGCTTAAGCTTACCCCAGGAAATTTCAGAAATGTGAAGAAGTCCATCAAGTCCACCGAGGTCGATGAATGCACCGTAATCAGTGAATCTCATAACCTTACCTTCAACGATGTCGCCGATGTCAATCTTATCCCAAACTTCAGCAATTCTTGCCTGCTTTTCTTCAGCAGCAATAACCTTGTGAGAGAATGTTACTCTCATCTTTCTATCATCAATACGGATTACTCTTACGTCTAAATCCTTACCAATGTATTCTTCTGGATTGTCTACGAACTTTTCTGAAAGCTGTGAAAGTGGAATGAATCCCTGAACGGAATCCTTGTATGAACCAATTACACCACCGTTAACAGATCTAACAACCTTAACGTTTAATACTTCGTTATTTTCAAGAGCCTTCTTGATTTCATCCCAGTGTGCGTTAATTTCAAGTTTCTTTCTTGAGAGTGTTAATACACCATCACCATCGTCAATCTTGATAACTTTAGCTTGGATTTCATCGCCAGCCTTGAATAAATCAGTTAACTTCTGTTCTCCTTCCAATGTTACTTCTTCCTTTGGGATAACTCCGTCTTTCTTGCATCCCATATCAACGACAACCTGCTTTTCAGTAACCTGATGAACTGTTCCGTTAACGATTTCTCCGAGTCTTGGAAGCTTCATAGCCTTATCAAGGTCGTAACCCTGTTCAGCAAGTAATTCTTCCATGCTCATTACATTTTTCTCACTCATTTTAGCGATAACCTCCTTAATTAAAACGTCAGGCGTCGATGCGCCAGCCGCTACACCTATTGTACTGCATTTCGTACTTGCTTGCAATAAAAAATCTTCACTTTTTTCCACAAAAAAAGTATTATTGCACCACTTCTTTGCTATATCATACAGTTTCTTTGTATTGGAGCTGTCACTGCCTCCAATGATGACCATCATGTCACATTTCTTCGCAAGGTTTTCACAGCTGCTCTGCCTTACTGTAGTAGCATTGCATATGGTATTTTTTACAACAAATTTCTTTCCTTTTCTTTCAAAAACAGAAAGAATATCGTCCAGCAGTTTTTTTATGATTGTTGTCTGACAGACAATATACAGATTGTCTTCTTCAACACTTTCAGCCTCTTCCTTCGAATTGACTATAATAGCTGAATCATTGCACCAGCCATTGGTTCCAACAACTTCTGGATGGTTTCTGTCCCCTACTATTACAACATGGTAACCATCTTCCATAGCGCTTCTTACAAGGTCATGTATCTTTGAAACAAATGGACATGTGGCATCAACTACTGTACATCCTATTTCCCTGAGTTTTACATATACCTTTTCAGCCTCACCATGGGATCTGATTACAACTGTATCTTCTTTTTTAAGTTCAGCAAGGTCTTTAAGAATATTTACACCTTTAGCTTTAAGTCCGTCAGTTACAGTTGAATTATGAATAAGAGAACCAAGTGTATAAAGGTTTCCTGTCTTTACTTTTCCGATTTCCTCTTCCGTCTTCTTGATAGCTTCCTTTACACCAAAACAGAATCCGGAATTTTCAGCAATTTCAATCTTTTTCATCATTTATCAAGCCCTTCCAGATACTTTTTGAATGAGGCTTCACTTCCATTCTCCTTTGGCTTGTAGTATCTGACACCTTCTTTATATAGGTTGTCTGGAAGATACTGCTGCTTTACATATCCTCCATAATTGTGAGGATATTTGTACCCGTTTCCATATCCCTTGTCACGCGCCCCTTTATAGTGGCTGTCCTTAAGTACATCAGGTACGTCATCTATCTTTCTTGTATGAAGATCTTTTGTCGCAGCAATAAATGCTTCATTTGCACTGTTTGACTTAGGAGATGATGCAAGAAGAATAACTGCTTCACTTAAATTGATTGCAGCTTCTGGCATACCAACCATTAAGGCAGCCTGAACGCATGAAGTAACAATGGAAATGGCAGAAGGATATGCCATACCGATATCTTCTGAAGCCATAACCATAAGTCGTCTTCCAATCATTTGAATGTCGGCACCACCATCAACAAGTCTTGCAAAATAGTGAATTGCAGCATCAGGATCAGATCCTCTTATGGATTTCTGAAGTGCTGAAAGAAGATTGTATCTGTCATCACCTTTATCGTAGAAACCAATCTTTCTCTGCATTGCTTCAGCAACGATTTCTTTTGTAATTGTTGAACCTTCATCCAGATTATCAATTATGAATCCCAGTGCATCAAGAGCAACTCTGGCATCACCATTTGCAAAGACGGAAAGCATGTCAACTGCATCTTGATCGTATTTTATATTCAGATTCCCAAAACCTTTTTCCTTATCGGTAACTGCACGAAGAACAATCGTCTTGATATTATCATCTGTAAGCCTCTTGAACTCATAAATGTTTCTTACACGTGAAATTACCGCATTGTTTATGGCAAAATATGGATTCTCTGTTGTACTTCCTATGAAACGGATAACACCTTCTTCAAGAGCCTTGAGAAGTGAATCCTGCTGAAGTTTGTTCCATCTGTGAAACTCGTCAATATATACGTATGTTGTCTTTTTTTCAAGCCCATAGAAACTCAGGTTTGCCTTGTCTATCAGTTCCTTGAGTTCTTTTGTACCTGTAGTAGAAGCATTTATTTCATAGAAATTACTGTCCATTTCACTGGCAATAAGTCTTGCAAGTGTAGTTTTTCCTGTACCAGATGGTCCATGGAAAATGGCAGAGTCAAATGTTCTGTTTTTTATTGAATTGTAGAAAAGAGAGCCCTTGTACATGAAATGTTCCTGGCCGACAAATTCGTCCAGAGTTGTAGGTCTCATTCTCGTTGAAAGAGGTATCATAGCATTCTCCTTTTATAGCCAATATATTATATCAAAAATACAGGAAATATAAAAGCGGTATGAATGAATCATACCGCATATACCTAATATTTTTCGAAAATATGAATCTCCTGCTTAGCCTGTTCAATATTTTTAAGAAGCATTGCATAAGTCGGATTACTGCTATCAATAAAAGAGCATATATTATCAAGATATGCTTCCCCTTCCACATCAGTAAAACTTTTCATACAAAGGCAAAGCTCTTTTATATTATCACATCTTCCATACTCGTCGGCTGCATATATCATTTTTACATCTGATATTCTTTTCTCACCATATCTTATGAAAACTGTGTCGCATGATACAAGATATGATCCTCTCTCAAATAAGAAGTTTTCAGCTTCGTCCATCTTATGGAAAAGCAGTCCAAGTACATCCAGTATATCACATGATGACAAGACCCCTGCATCATTGATATTCACATATCCATCTGTATAGAATATTGCAGAATAATCACTTTCAAATGAGCATGGAAAGAACAGTCCTGGGATTCCATTCAGAAGCAGTTCTCTTTTTGTGAACGGAGCAAGTTCTCTGTTCCTTATCCTTGTTTTAACTGTTTTCTTCATCAAATCCACCTTTACATACAAGACATGGCGTATAACCTCTCATTATAGCCTCATAATACTCCACTTCAAGCATGAACTCATCTGAATATCTGTAGTTAACTACATACCTGCAGTTTATATCATGATACCTTATTCCGTATCTTGGGAATATTACCACAATATCAGATTTTCCATATTCATTGAACGCATCAGCATCAAGCGGATTTGGAGAACCTTCATATCCTACAAATGCTCTTGTCTTTACACCACAGCTGAAGTCAATTTCTCCACGGATTCCAAGAGGATTCAGGATTGCATATTCTGATAACGAATCCACATAAATGATGTTGTCATACTCAAAATCATCATATAGATATCCGAAATCAGTGATACCAAAATCCGTAACCTTGACTCCATTACAGATTCTTCCTTCAAGATTCAGTGTATTAAAGATAAGGCTGTCATTTGTATAAGTGTTAACTGCCATTTCCTTCAGTTCCTTAGCGCTGTTGAAGAGAATGGTATTGCAGTCTTGTATG
>JAKSSM010000133.1 GCA_024403065.1 Clostridia bacterium
ACTTCTTTCAGAGAAGGGTGAACTTAACCTTACAAAGGATGACAAAGCACTGATTGAAAAGATTGATAATGGTTTTGATGGAATTGATGTATCAATGGCACAGCCACTCATAAACCATGTTAAGGAGATTTTAAATGAAGGATAAACTGCATGTACTTGTAATACCTACATGGTATCCGATTGGTGAAGACAAACTTATGGGTGTATACCATAAGGATTTTACATGTGCCTTAAACAAAAGAGATGACTGCTACGGAAATATCCTGTATATTCAGAGATACCGTCTCAAGAAACCTCTTGATTATCTTAAGGCAAAGAAGTGGAAAGTAATTGATGAAGGAAACTATCATACATACATAAGATGTATGCTTAATCTTGGACCTATATCAAAGACACTTCAGCTTGATCAGTACACAAAGATGCTTGACAAGGCATTCCAGAGATATGTAAAGGAACACGGAAAACCAGACATTCTTCATGCCAAGGTAATCGTTCCTGCAGGATATGCTGCAGCCAAGCTTTCAGTTAAGTACAATATTCCACTGATAATTACTGAACATACATCAGATACTGCCCGTGCAAGACTTACAAAAGAACCATATATGCCTTATGCAAAATATGCTCTTGAACATTCACTCTATACAGCAGTGTCCCAGAATGTAATCGATATCATAGGAGATGCGGCAGAAGGTATCAGAATTCTTCCTAACAGTGTTGACTTAAGCATCTTTAATGATGACAGGAAAAAGACACCAGATGGAAAGATTGAAATGGTAACTGTATGCGCTCTCAGATCAGAAAAGGGTATTGACTACGAAGCATTTGCTCTCAAGCTCTTAAGAGAAGAGTATGGATATGACAATCTTCACCTTACAGTTGTAGGAGATGGTGACTATGCCGGATTCTATAAAGAAAAGGTAAAGGAAGCTGGAGTTCAGGATATAGTTACATTCGTAGGAAAGAAAACACGTGAAGAGGTTAAGGAATATCTCACAGCTTCTGATTTCATGGTTATGCCATCTATTGAGGAAACCTTTGGTATTCCTCCGATTGAAGCCATGGCATGTGGTATTCCTGTAGTATCCACAAGATGTGGAGCTCCAGAAGAGTACATGACAGAACAGTGTGGCGAACTCTGTAATGTAAGAGACCCTGAAGATCTGGCAAGAGCAATTGACAGAGTAATAAAAAAGATAGGAGAGTATGATACTTCCTATCTCAAGAGCGTTGCAAATACTTTCTCTGAAAAAGCTGTAACAGACAAGGCTATGGAGTTCTACAGAGAACTCCTTACTCAGTAAGAGACCAGTCAATTTCTTTCTGGCCAGTGAGCTTTAAATAACGGTTTGCCTTACTGAAGTAGCCACCACCAAAGAATCCGTGGTAGGCTGAAAGTGGGCTAGGGTGAGAACCTGTTAATATGAGATGATTGGAGTTTCTGATAAGAGACTCCTTTTGTTTTGCATTGTTTCCCCAGAGGATGAAAACCATTGGTTTTTCACGTTCGTTAAGGATTGAAATAACTCTGTCTGTGAAGGTTTCCCAGCCTTTACCTTTGTGTGACATTGGTTTTCCTTCTCTTACGGTAAGAGTGGCATTCAAAAGAAGCACTCCCTGCTTTGCCCATGGAGCAAGATATCCATGATTTGGCATCTTAATTCCTAGATCGCTTTCAATCTCCTTATAGATATTTACAAGTGATGGTGGGATTTTTATTCCCTTGTTTACTGAGAAGCAGAGGCCATGTGCCTGACCCACTTCGTGATATGGATCCTGGCCGATTATAGCGACTTTTGTATTCTCGTAACTTGAATATCTCAGGGCATTAAAAATATCTTCCTTTTTTGGATATACAGTTTCATTTCTGTATTCATCGATAAGAAAGTCGCGGAGTTTAAGATAATATTCTTTATTGAATTCTTCTTTCAGGAGTTCATCCCAGTCATTTCCAATGTTAACCATGGCATAAGTATATCATAAAGAGATGCTTTGTGGTATAATACAGGATATGAAAAAACATGCAATTATTCCAATTTTCATACCGCATCTTGGATGTCCACACAACTGTGTGTTCTGCAACCAGGTGGTGATCACATCAAGAGATAATGATGTGACTGTTTCTGATGCAAGAAAGATTATAGACGAGTGGCTTACTACTCTTGCGCCAGGTGGAAAGAAGGCTGTTGAAACAGTTGAGGTTTCGTTCTATGGAGGATCATTTACTGGAATTCCAATGGAGAAACAGACTGAGTTTCTTAGACTTGCAAAGGAATACAAGGACAGAGGGCTTGTTGACAAAATTCATCTTTCAACAAGACCAGACTATATCACAGTACCGATTCTTGATAATCTTAAAGAATATTCAGTGGATACCATTGAACTTGGTGTCCAGTCATTTTCAGAAGAAGTGCTTCAGAAATCCGGAAGAGGACACACAAGGGAAGTAATATATACGGCATCGGAAATGATAAAGGATTACGGATTTGAACTTGGAATCCAGCTTATGATTGGACTCCCTGGAGATACTTATGAAGCCTGCATCATGTCAGCAGAGGAAACAGTAAAGATAGGACCGTCCATTGCAAGACTTTATCCGACTGTTACAATTGAGGATACTGAAATGTATTCAATGTTTGAACGTGGTGAGTTCTTGCCACTTCCTCTTTCAGAATCCATAAGAAGGACAAAGGATATGTATAAGATCCTGACATCAAATGGGATAAATGTCATACGTATAGGTCTTAAATCATCAGAAGCCATGAATTCAAAGATCGGTTTTCATCCTGCATACAAGCAGCTTGTAATGGGAGAAATAGCAAAGGAAGAAATTGAGAATGGAATCTGTGGTAAAGAAATCACTGTAAAAGCAAATTCAAAGTGCTATGGAAACATCTTCGGTCATAAAGGCATAAATCGTGAATATTTCAGAGATGAATATCCAGGCCTAATTATTCATGCAGTTGTTGACAACAGCATACCTGATGACAGATATATCGTAGAAAAATCTTGATTTAAAGCGTTAAAATATCATAAGATATATACATAGATATTACTAAGGAGACATAATTATGTACGGTTTTCATCCAATACTTGTAATCGCTGCTGTAATTCCAGCACTGTTTCTCCTCTGGAGAATATATAAAGCGGATAAACTCGAAAAAGAATCACCAAGAATGCTTATTACTCTTGTAATACTTGGTGCGGTTTCTACAGCAATTGCTGTTATTCTTGAACTTGCAGGTTCTGCAGTTTTAGGAATCTTTCTTCCTGAAAACTCCATCATATACATTGCTATTGAAAACTTCATTGTTGTAGGACTTTCAGAAGAATGGTCAAAGTATATTGTACTTAAGAAAGCAACATGGAAGAGTCCTGAATTCAACTGCATGTTCGACGGTGTAGTATATGCTACATTCGTTTCCCTTGGATTTGCTCTCTGGGAAAACATCAAGTACGTATCTGCCTATGGTCTTATGAATGCACTTGTACGTGCTGTAACTGCCGTACCTGGACATACTGCATTTGGTGTATTCATGGGTATCTTCTATGCACTTTCAAAACGTGCTGAACTCAACGGAAGATTAAGACAGTCAAAGAATTCAAGAAGAATGTGCATACTTCTTCCAGCATTTATTCATGGAATGTATGACTTCCTCGCAACAATTGATGGTTCAGACCTTCTTTTCCTCCCATTCATTATTGTTCTTTTCATCTTTGCATTCAGAACAGTAAAGAGATGGTCAAGGGAAGACGACTTTATTCCTGATCCTGTATCAGAAGCATCAGCAATCAGAACACAGTATGATGCTCCAAGAAAAGACAACGATTACACAAAATTCTAATTTTATGAGGTCACATTGCTGACCTCTTTTTTAAAAGGTGAGATATGGCAAAAGTTATTAAAAAAAGTGACAGGCTTGAGAAAAACTATCTGAAGAGGAAACGACCTGTGAGCAGAGCTTTAAACATTTTCAAGATGTTTGTTCTGCTTTTCATCATGGGTTTTGTAATTGCATTTATGCTTTTCAGATTCGGTCTCATAAAAAATGAAAAGATTGCTTTCCTTGTGGGAGCAATAATTACAGTTACTCTTGAAACAGCAGGGTTAAGATATCTTGTACAGAGTGAAGACAGAAAAGGTGAAATCCTTCAGGCTGGCCTTGAAGGTGAGAGTGATGCTGCAAAGATCCTTTCAAAACTACCTGACAGTTTTACGGTATTTCAGAATGTGGATGTAACATACGATGGAAAGTCCAGTGAAATTGACAGTATTGCTGTTGGTGAAACGGGGGTCTTCATCATAGAGACAAAGAACCATAAAGGATATATCACAGGAAGTGTAGATGACAGGGAATGGAACCAGTATAAGACTGGAAGAAGGGGCGGAAGTTACAGCAAGAAACTGTATAATCCGGTAAAGCAGGTTGGAACTCACGTATATAGAGTTGCGCACTGTCTGAGAGAAAATGGTGTAAAGGTACATGTTACAGGTGCTGTATACTTCACAAATGAGGAG
>JAKSSM010000134.1 GCA_024403065.1 Clostridia bacterium
TTATGGAAGAGGATTACGAGGGCATATATATTGAAGAAGGCGATTCCTACAGGCTTTTAAAAGAAAAAGAGTAAATCAAAATGCGGATTAGAAACAATCCGCATTTTTTGTTGCCTTATTGAAATCTGTTAATTATGCTTCACCGATATATTCATCGTATGAGCAGAGTCTGTCGATAAGTTTTCCATCCTTGAATTCCATGATACGGTTTGCAATAGTCTGAATGAATTCGTGGTCATGGGATGCGAAAAGAACTACTCCCTTGAAGTTGATCAGACCATCATTTACGGCACTGATTGATTCAAGGTCAAGATGGTTTGTTGGCTGATCAAGAACAAGTACGTTTGAACCGAAAAGCATCATTCTTGAAAGCATGCATCTTACCTTCTCTCCTCCTGATAATACCTTTACCTTCTTATATACATCATCACCACTGAAGAGCATTCTTCCAAGGAATCCTCTCATGAATGTTTCAGTGATTTCCTTTGTATACTGTCCAAGCCATTCTACAAGGTTAAGGTCACAGTCATTGAAGAATTCGGAGTTATCCAGTGGGAAGTATGAGAATGATGTTGTAATTCCCCACTTGTATGTACCACTGTCAGGTTCCATTTCACCAGTTACAATCTTGAAAAGTGTTGTATTTGCAATTTCATTTTCTCCAACGAAACCGATCTTGTCTCCGTTGTTTACTCTGAATGTTACATTATCAAGAACCTTTACTCCGTCAATTGTCTTTGAAAGATTCTCTACATAAAGAATTTCTTTTCCTGGTTCTCTGTCCATATTGAATCCTACGAACGGATATCTTCTTGATGATGCAGGGAATTCTTCCATTGTGATATTGTCAAGAAGCTTACGTCTTGCAGTAGCCTGCTTTGACTTTGACTTGTTGGCAGAGAATCTTGAAATGAATGCCTGAAGTTCAGCAATCTTGTCTTCATTCTTCTTTTTCTGCTGAGCAATAAGTCTCTGCATGAGCTGTGATGATTCATACCAGAATTCATAGTTGCCTACATACATCTTGATCTTGCCGTAGTCTACGTCAACGATTCTTGTACATACAGTATTAAGGAAGTGTCTGTCGTGGGATACAACAAGTACAGTTCCAGGATAGTCAAGAATGAAATCTTCTAGCCATTCAATAGCCTTTAAATCAAGGTGGTTTGTAGGCTCGTCAAGAAGAATGATTTCAGGATTTCCGAAAAGTGCCTGAGCAAGAAGAACCTTAACCTTTTCCTTTGTTGTAAGGCTGCTCATCATTTCGTAAAGATATGATTCTGGAAGTCCAAGCCCCTGAATAAGTCTTGATACATCTGATTCAGCTTCCCATCCGTTCATTTCCTGGAATTCAGCTTCAAGTTCAGATGCCTTGATACCATCCTCTTCAGAAAAGTCAGGCTTCATATATATGGCATCCTTTTCCTTCATGATGTCATAGAGTCTCTTGTTTCCCTGAATTACAGTGTCAAGAACTGTAAACTCATCAAACATGAAGTGGTCCTGCTTGAGTACAGACATTCTTGTATGAGCACGCATGCTTACATTTCCTGTTGATGGTTCAAGTTCCCCGGAAAGAACTCTTAGGAATGTTGACTTTCCTGCTCCGTTTGCGCCGATAATACCATAGCAGTTTCCCTGTGTGAATTTCAGGTCTACATCCTTAAAAAGTGTCTGACCGCTGAAGTTCACGCTTACATTAGTTACTGTTAACAATTTTCTTTTCTCCTTCTATTTCCAGATTACTTCTACTTCGTCGCCGACTGCAAGTTCAAAATGAAGCTTTGCAATGCCAAGGTCCATCTTTGCATAGAATCCAAGACCATAGTCAGCTTTTACATTTGAGTCCCCAAGATATGTAAAGTAGAATTTCTGCTGGTTTATTGCAGTAGGTGCAGTAAGTGCACCTTCAACACCTGTTCTGAACCAGTCAGGGAAATCCCTCTTCATGTTACATACATCAGGTACATCCTTTCCAATATGTTCAACTCCCTGATTTGCACCATATCCAAGAGATATTACAACATAGAGTTTTTCATCTTCTTCCTTATCAATTACTACCTGACCTTTTCTGTAGGTAAGTGCTACCCAGCAGGTATTAAGGCCTAAACCCTGTGCAAAGAGCACAAGTTTTTCTCCGTAGTATCCGATTTCTTCATCACGGCCCTTTCTGCCTACAAGTGCAAAATAGTTCTTGCAGTTTGTGAACTTGCCGTATTTTGTTTCATTTCCGTTAAAAGCCTTTGGTTCGTCTGTGAAAAGCTGGAATCTCATTCCACTTTCGCTGTTGATCTTTTCGATTTCTTCCTTTAAAAGATCAACCTTTTCCTTTTCAATAGGCTTATCAAGATAGTTTCTTACTGAATGTCTTTCCTTCATCAGCTTAATGTAATCCATTATCTTCCCTCCAGTTTGCTGTAGCATTTTTCAAGGAATCTTGCTTCCTTTATTACTGCTCTTTTATGTGTTCCTTCTCCGATAAGGTCTTTTACGTCATAGGCCTTTACATCGAAGGTAATAATCTTACCGTTTTCTGAAATATCAGTTACTTCAACTTCAACCTTTACATCTGAACCTACAGGAGAAGCTAAAACGTGGTCTATATCAAGCTTTATTCCAACAGTTGTTGTTCCTTCTTCAAGAGTTCCACTAAGGCATTTTACTGCAGCCTCTTCAATCATCTGAATAAGAGCAACTGTACTGAAAACTCTTAAACTTCCACTTCTTAATGCTACTGCGGTATTTTCTTCTGTAACACATGAAGAAAGTACATATTTCATTCCCTTTTCCATTTTTCCATCTCCTAATAAATAGCCATGCCAAGGCATGCTGAAATAACGATAAGAAGTATCGGGGAAAGTTTCTTTCCCTTTACTTTTCTGTATATGTATAGCACTCCAGAAATGACAAGTGAAATAAGAAGTGCCTTAAAGTCCAATTCGTATGTGGATAAATCCACAATGTTCTTCAGTATGAAAAAGAGTCCTACAGAAGTAATTACCCCAGTGACGCTCGCTTTCATTCCGTCAAGTACCTTCTGAACATATATGTTTTCTATAAATTTTTTTAGTACAGTTGCAACAAGAAGCATTATGAGAAATGCAGGAAGAACTGTGCCAAGTGTCGCAATGACTGAGCCAGCCACGCCTCCTACGCTGTATCCTATATATGTCGCAAGATTAACCATTATAGGGCCCGGTGTTGATTCAGATACAGCTATCATATATGTAAGGGTTTCATCTGTTATCCAGTTATACCCGAGAACAACTTCCCTTATAATCGGGATTGCCGCATAACCTCCACCAAAGGTGAAGCATCCAACCTTAAGGAATCCCAAAAGAAGATCCATATATACTCCCATTATATCTCACCTTCCCTTCTTCCTGAAAGGATAAATACTGAAAGTGATATAAGTCCACAGATAAGCATAACAAGAACAGCAGAAAATCTGATGGCAAGGAAGTCTATAAGAAGAAGAGCAGCAAATGAAATACCGGAAAAGACATAGTTCATTTTTGTCTTCTTCATCTTCTTAAACATATTTATACCTGTTGTGAAAATGAGGAATCCTACTCCAGCCTTGATTCCAAGGAAGGCTTTTCTGATAAGCTCAATCTCAAGAAATCTGTCAAGGAAATTTGCAATAACAAGGATTATTGCAAAGGATGGAAGAACCATACCAAGAGTTGCTATTACTGCACCTGTAACACCAGCAACTCTGTATCCTACGAATGTAGCACAGTTGATTGCAACAGGTCCTGGCGTGGACTCTGCAATAACAGTTACATTCATCATATCCTCATGGGTAATCCACTTTTTCTCATCAACACAAACGTGCTCAATTAGAGAAAACATGGCATATCCGCCGCCAAAGGTAAATGCTCCGATTTTAAAGAACACCATGAATAACTTTATCAAAATATTCCAGTCTTTTTTCATTAAATTCCAATTCTCCTGATTCAATTTCGGTATATAGTTATACCGAAATTGTATTATACCATACTTCTGATATATAAAGTCAGGTAAAATTAAAGTTATAATGGTATATTTTGCTTACACGGTGAAGAACGACTTCCCTCTCGCAAAAGTGCCATTCATAGGTAGATTCTTTAGATAATAACATTAACTCGAAACAGTAAACTGACCAACACAAAAAAGATTATTGTATCTCTTTTACTTTGCACGCAAGCTCTCGTAGCTACTGCCGACCAGAGCATGTGGTGCACTCCCAAGTTCCGTGCAGCGAGCACTAACCGCGACGCTACCAACCTCGCTGGCGGTACCTATTCATCGGGTGCAAAGGATGCCGATGGTGGCACTACAGGTAAATGGTTTGGTCGTAACTATTCGGGCATCGATGCGCTGGCTATGGCATTTGAGAAACCTCAGCATCCTTACTTGCTGCGCCGTACAGATTGTTATAGGTCTTGCCGGTCTCCACC
>JAKSSM010000135.1 GCA_024403065.1 Clostridia bacterium
ATAGATTTTTTCCATATTTCCAAAAAAAGCGTAGAGCATAGCTCTACGCATATCTTCATACTGTGTTTAAAGAGAAATAGAACTAATTATCCTTTACTGTCACTTCAAATTCCTTTGCTTCAGAAATAACCTCTGTTTCTTTCTGATCTTCAAGGATTGCAAAGTTAAGATTGTATTTAGGACCATCGCCACCAACTATTTCGAACTCGTTGGCAACAAGACTCTTCTTCTTAAGTTCCTTTTCAGCCTTCTGTCTTTCCTTAAGGATATCAGCGCGGCGCTTTTCCTCCTGAGCTCTTGCAAGTTCGTCATCAAGTCTCTTCTGTTCTGCTGCCTTTTCAGCCTGTTCCTTCTTCAATGCTTCAGCCTTGGCTTCTTCACTGTCGAGCAAAGCAATATGTGCCTCTATCTGTCTTTCACGGTCAAGAGCTTCTTTTTCTTTTCTTCTTGCTTCCTCTTCTAAAGCTCTCTTCTCTTTTTCAAGTTCCTTTGCTTCAAGACGTCTGTTCTTTGCCTCAAGCTTTATCTGCTCTCTCTGAAGAGCATAAGCTTTTCTGTTGGCTTCTCTTTCACGCTTGTCTTCAACCTTCTGTAAGGCTCTGCTCTTTCTGTAGGCTTCTTCAATTGCCTTTCTTTCCTGGTTCTTGATACTCTTTTCTTCAGTTTCCTTCATCTTTCTCTGAAGAATCTGTTCCTGCTTTCTCTCGTAGTCTCTCTGTTCCTTTTCCTTCTGTCTCTTAAGCTGTGCCTGCTTTCTTGCCTGAAGTTTTTCTTCTCTTCTCTTTGCTCTTTCGATGGAGTTGTCTTCATCGTATACAGGTCTTGTTCTTAATGTAAGGTCAAGGAATTCTTCAGGAACATCCTTAATGGCATTAAGGTCATTCTTGGATCTTTCAACGTCTCTTAAATTCTTTAAAGCATCCATATATGACTTCTTTGCCTTGTTTTCAATATCAGTAATTCTTTCAGCCTTTGTCTGAATGAATGTAATCTTTCTTAAAATGATGGAAAGACCAACGTTTACAAGGTTGATTCCTTCTACTACTACACAGAGTCCAACAAGGAGAATTGTTGGAAGGTTGAGCAGTGATGAATTAAGGAATACTACGAATCCTACAATAAAGTTTAAAAGTCCGATAATGAGGTGATTGTAGAATCTTGATACTTTCTTTGAGTTTGAGTTTTCAAAAGCTCTTACAAAGTTTCTGATACCGATAATGATTACCCAGAATCCCATTACACTGGATGCAATACTTTCAAGAGTAATCTGATTCATTACAATTATGAAACCAAGAACAAAAGTAGATGCACCGTCAATAAGTACCCATGACTTTTCTTCTTCGTCTCCTCTGTAGCTTTTATATGATATACACTCAATAATTCCGACTATTACGAATAATAATCCAAGAGGGAAAGCGATTTCAGTAAAAAGCACGCCTTCTTTTGTTATAAGAAGCACGCCGAAAATTGCTGTTATCATTCCCATAAGTGTTGTAGTTAATTTCATGCAGGGTCCTCCGTTACATAGATATAATATTATACCTTTTAAACTCCAAATTAGTCAACGAAAAGAACAATATTCACAAAAAATACAAGATTTGATATAATAAAAACATGGAAAAAGATCGTGTTATTCTACATTGTGATATGAACAGTTTCTTCTGCTCCGTTGAACTTCTGTCTCATCCGGAGCT
The DNA here is from genome assembly GCA_024403065.1 of Clostridia bacterium. Taxonomy (GTDB): domain Bacteria; phylum Bacillota; class Clostridia; order Peptostreptococcales; family Anaerovoracaceae; genus JAKSSM01. Next base: position 1,695 of record JAKSSM010000135.1, read on the forward strand.
TAAGGATAAGCCTGTAGCAGTGTCTGGTTCTGTTGAAAACAGACATGGTATTATATTGGCCAAAAACCAGCTTGCAAAATCCTATGGTGTAGAAACGCCTGAGCCTGTATGGCAGGCTCTTAAAAAATGTCCTGATCTTGTGCTTCTTCCTTCCCATCATGGACTATATTATGAATACTACAAGAAGATAAATCAGATATATCTCAACTATACGGACCTTGTTGAACCTTTCTCAATTGATGAATCATGGCTCGACGTAACAGCAAGTCAGTCCCTTTTTGGTGATGGAAAGAAAATTGCTGATGAAATAAGAGAACGTGTAAAAAAAGAACTGGGACTCACACTTTCATGTGGCGTATCCTTTAACAAGATATTTGCAAAAATGGGTTCAGACTACAAAAAACCAGATGCGACTACCGTTATTTCAAGGGACAACTACAGGGATATTCTCTTCCCTCTTCCTGCCCGTGAAATGTTCTTCTGTGGAAAGAAGACAGTAGAAAAACTTGCAAAGGTTGGTATTAGAACAATTGGAGATATTGCGACTTCAGAAAAGTCACTTCTTGTTAAACTTCTTGGGAAAATGGGTGAAGAACTCTGGGAAAACACCAATGGTTTAAACAGTGATCCTGTAATGCCATTTACACACAGAGAAAAACCCAAGTCACTTGGGCATGGAATTACATTCCGTCATGACATAACAACAGATGATGATATTGCAATTGCTGTTACTGCAATTGCTGATGAAGTAGCATCAGGCTTAAGATACGAAAAGATGAAGGCATCTGGTGTAAAGGTTGATATAAAGGATTCATACTTCAAGAGTATTTCAAGACAGAAGCAGCTCCTTACTCCAACGAATCTGAAGGATGATATAAAAAACTGCGCCCTTGACCTTATAAAAGAAAACTGGGACAGGAAAAGCCCAATAAGACTAATCACAATTACGGGAATAAACCTCGTAGATGAAGACGAGTGCTCGCAGCTTAATCTCTTTTCAGAGGTAGATGAAAAGAGTGAAAAGGTAGAGCGCGCAATGGATGAAATAAGGCAGAAATTCGGAAACAGTTCCCTGAGTTTTGCCAATATTCTTAATAACGATTTAGGTATAAATGACAAAAACGAGCATTAAAGCTCGTTTTTTCATTCTATAATTTCCATGAATTAATATATTCTTCCTGTTCAGGTGTAAGAGTATCGATTTCAATTCCCCACGCCTGAAGTTTCTTGAATGCAATACGATTGTCAATCTCATCAGGAATATCAAGAAGATGCTTTTCAAGTTCACCATGATGCTCAGCAAGATAAAGTGCACCAAATGCCTGAACTGCAAAACTTGTATCCATGATTTCTGCTGGATGTCCGTCTGCACCAGCTATATTTACAAGAGCACCTTCACAGATTACATCAATGATATTTCCATTTGGAAGTACATAGCCTTCAATATTAGGACGTCTTTCGTGATGGGAAACTGCAATATTTCTTAAACCTTCCATATTGATTTCACAGTTGAAGTGACCGGAATTTGTAAGGATTGCACCATTCTTCATAACCATCATATGATGAACGTCAATTGTATTTATGTTTCCTGTTCCAGTACAGAAGATGTCACCATACTTTGCAGCTTCTTCCATCTTCATTACGCTGAAACCATCCATCTTGGCTTCAATCGCTTTAACAGGATCGATTTCAGTTACGATTACCTGTGCTCCAAGTCTTCCTGCGTACATGGCAATTCCCTTTGAAACCCATCCGTATCCGCATACTACTACAGTCTTTCCTGCAATTACAAGGTTTGTGTTTCTCATGATTGCATCCCATGTGGACTGACCAGTACCATAACGGTTGTCAAAAAGATGCTTGCACTTTGCATCATTTACAGCCATCATCGGGAACAGAAGTTTTCCTTCTCTATCAAGTGCTCTAAGTCTCTGAAGTCCTGTTGTTGTTTCTTCGCATCCACCATACATGTTTACTGCAAGGTCAGGTCTTTTTTCATGAAGAAGTGTAACAAGATCAGCACCATCATCTATAACAATATTTGGCTTGCACTCAAGCACCATTTCAATATGTCTTAAATACTCTTCTCTTGTAGCTGCATGATATGCAAATACTGAAAGCCCATCTTCAACAAGTGCTGCACATACATCATCCTTTGTACTCAAAACATTTGAACCTGTGACATACATTTCAGCTCCACCAGCTTTAAGCACCTTGCAGAGATATGCAGTCTTTGCTTCAAGGTGAACTGAAAGTGAAATCTTAAGTCCTGCAAAAGGCTTTGTTTCTTCAAATTCCTTTTCCAGCATGCTAAGAAGCGGCATATGATCTTTTACCCAGTCAATTTTAAGATGGCCAGCATTCGCAAGGCTCATGTCTCTTACATCATATTTCATTGGTCTCTTCCTCGTATAATATCTTTTAGATACTTTATTTTATATAAAACTTTATAGTTTCCTTTGTTCAATAGGCTTAGTTAAATCCATGATATAATTGTCCTAGTGTCAATCAGGTAATAGTTCTTTTTTTCCTTGTCGAACCAGGAATGGTTGCTTCATTGAATAGTCTGTTCCCCTGACATGGAAGTTAGCTTCAAACCGGCTGGCTGTTTGCTTAAGTTTAGGACTACCATCTAGCAGTGTGGTTTCGCATCTGTCCATCTTAAGCTGGATTCTTA
>JAKSSM010000136.1 GCA_024403065.1 Clostridia bacterium
GAACATCTGGCGGTCTTCGGCCTTGTCGATTGTTTCAGGTTTTGCACCAAGAAGGCGAACTCCGTGTTCCTTAAGGAAGCCTGATTTTGCAAGCTCCATGGAAAGAGTCAGACCTGTCTGCCCACCAAGAGTAGCAATTACTCCATCTGGCTTTTCGAAATCGATAATTGCCATTACATCTTCTGGAGTAAGTGGCTCAAAGTAGAGCTTGTCGGATGTTGTATAGTCAGTTGATACTGTTTCAGGGTTGTTGTTTACGATAATAGCTTCGTAACCAGCCTTTCTTATAGTCTGAACAGCATGAACTGTTGAATAGTCGAATTCTACACCCTGACCGATACGGATAGGGCCTGCACCAAGAACTACAATCTTCTTCTTGTCTGTAAGTCTTGATTCATTTGTTCCTGTATATGAACTGTAGAGGTATGCGATATATTTTCCTGTATGAAGAGTATCAACCATCTTGAAGATTGGTGTGATACCGTTTTCTTTTCTTAAGGCATAGAGCTCAACTTCTGGTACTCCCCAAAGTCCTGCAATATATTTATCGGAGAATCCCATAATCTTTGCTTCTTTAAGAACTGCTACATCGTTTTTTGATGCTGCAAGCTTCTTTTCCATATCTACGATTTCCTTGAAGGATTCAAGGAAGAGTTCTGTAATCATGGATACTTCGTGAATCTTTTCAATGGATTCACCACGTCTCAAGAGTTCAAAGATTGCATATACTGTATCATCATGGAATTCAGCCATGTAGCTGTAGATTTCTTCATTTGTCCATGAATCAAACTTTGGTAAATGGAAGTGGCATACACCAGTTTCAAGGGATCTTACTGACTTTAAGCAGCACTCAGTAAGAGTTGAGCCTATTCCCATTACTTCTCCAGTTGCCTTCATCTGAGTTCCAAGTACGTTTGGAACTGTTGAGAACTTGTCAAATGGGAAACGTGGGAACTTGGCTACGATATAGTCGAGGCTAGGCTGGATTGCTGCAGTACCACCAGCAACAGGAATTTCAGAAAGTGCCATACCAAGAGCAATCTTTGCTGTTACTCTTGCAATTGGATAACCTGATGCCTTTGATGCAAGGGCTGATGAACGGGATACACGTGGGTTTACTTCGATGAGGTAGTACTTGCTTGACTTAGGGTCAAGTGCAAACTGTACGTTACATCCACCGTTGATCTTAAGTTCTCTGATGATCTTGATTGCGGAATCATTAAGCATCTTCATATCCTTATCGGAAAGTGAAAGGATAGGAGCTACTACTATGGAGTCACCTGTATGAACACCTACAGGGTCAACGTTTTCCATACCGCAGATAGTGATAGCATTGTCATAGCTGTCACGCATAACTTCGAATTCGATTTCCTTGTATCCCTTTACGCTCTTTTCAACAAGTACCTGGTGTACAGGTGAGAGTGCGAATGCGTTAGGACCAAGTTCAAGCATTTCTTCTCTGTTGTTTACGAATCCGCCACCAGTACCACCTAATGTGAATGCTGGACGGAGTACGATAGGATATCCGATACGTTCAGCTGCAGCAAGTGCTTCTTCTAAGCTGTATGTGATTTCTGATGGAATTACAGGTTCACCGATTGATTCACAGAGTTCTTTAAAGAGTTCTCTGTCTTCAGCTCTTTCAATGGATTCGCTGGATGTTCCAAGAAGCTGTACGTTACATTCCTTGAGTACACCCTTCTTTTCAAGCTGCATAGCCATGTTTAAACCAGTCTGTCCACCGATACCAGGAACGATGGCATCCGGTCTTTCATAACGGATAATCTTTGCAATATATTCAAGTGTAAGTGGTTCCATGTAGACTTTGTCTGCAATGGATGTGTCTGTCATGATTGTTGCAGGGTTGGAGTTAACGAGGATTACTTCATATCCTTCTTCCTTTAATGCAAGACATGCCTGTGTTCCTGCATAGTCAAACTCTGCTGCCTGTCCGATTACAATTGGACCTGAACCGATGATAAGTACTTTTTTGATATCTGTTCTTTTCATTTTTCTACACCTTATTTTTCTAATTTCTGCTCGCTTTCACAGAAGATACAGCGATATGTGTTACTACTTTCATCTGCAAGATAGAACTCATGCTTAAGTTCCTGCTCAGTTGATGTGATACATCTTGGGTTTTTACATACTAGACTGCGATTCTTTATATATTCCTTTTTTTCTTCCTTTGCCCTGAAGTTTCCAAGACCTAAGAGTTTAAGGATAAGTGCCATTCTCATGTACTTTCCGTTAAGTGCCTGGAAGAAGTAGCATGCTCTAGGGTCCTCATCAACATCTACTGAAATCTCATTTACTCTTGGAAGTGGATGGAGAACTATCATGTCAGATTTTCCAAGTTTCATCTTTTCAGTATCAAGGATATAGCTGTTCTTAAGTCTCTCATACTCATCAGCTGATTCGAATCTTTCCTTCTGGATTCTTGTCATGTAGAGTACATCAAGTTTTGGCATAGCTTCATCAAGTGACTCTACTACTTCATATGGAATACCCTTCCTGTCAAGTACATCAGAAAACATATATCCTGGAAGAGCAAGTTCCTTTGGAGAAATGAGTACAAACCTGATTCCACTGTATCTTGACATGGCATTTATGAGGGAGTGTACTGTTCTTCCATATTTGAGGTCTCCACAGAGTCCGATTGTGAGGTTATCTAAACCTCCCTTTTTACGGTAGATTGTGAGTAAATCCGCAAGAGTCTGTGTAGGGTGGAAGTGACCACCGTCTCCTGCATTTATGATTGGAACATCAGATTTACGGGACGCAACAAGTGGTGCTCCTTCCTTTGGATGACGCATAGCGATGATGTCTGCGTAGCAGCTTACAATCTTTACAGTATCTGATACTGATTCACCCTTTGATGTTGATGATGAGTTTGAATCTGAAAATCCGATTACATTTCCACCAAGTTCATACATTGCGGCTTCAAAAGAAAGTCTTGTTCTTGTTGATGGTTCAAAGAAAAGTGTCGCAAGTTTCTTTCCCTTACAGATTTCGCTGTACTTGGAAGGATTCTTTATGATATCCATAGCGCATGCAATAAGCTCATCAAGTTCCTCTACTGTAAGGTCCATTATGTCTATAATACTTCTCATCTATTTATCTCCCTTGATCCAGGATTCATCACTTGGATTTGCTCTGAACATCTTGAGGCGGGAAATATCTTCAGCCTTGATATATCCTGTTTCAGCTGCAACTTCGCATACTGCATCGAAGTTTGAAAGTGAGATGTTCTTAACTTTAGCATCAGCTAATCTGTCGAGTCCCTTTTGCATTCCATATGTAAAGATGGAAACAACTCCAAGCACTTCTGCTCCAGCTTCTCTTAAAACGTTTACAACTTCAATTACTGAACCGCCTGTTGAAATGAGGTCTTCAACAACTACTACCTTCTGACCCTTTTCTAATTTTCCTTCAATCTGGTTGTGTCTACCGTGATCCTTTGCACCACCTCTTACATAACCCATAGGGAGGTCTAAGATATGTGCAGTAATTGCAGCATGTGCAATACCTGCAGTTGATGTACCCATAAGTACTTCAACATCCGGATAGTTTTCTCTGATAAGCTTAGCGAGTCCGTTTTCTACATCGTTTCTTACTTCAGGGGAAGTGAGAGTAAGACGGTTGTCACAGTAGATAGGGCTCTTGATTCCACTTGCCCATGTAAATGGTTCATCTGGGCTTAAGAATACAGCTTTGATACTAAGTAAGTCTTTTGCAATAAGTTTTTCCATAAATATTTACCTCTACTAACCTAAAAATTCTTTTACTGCTCTTCTGTATGCAGCAACCGGGTCTGCTGCTTCTGTAATAGGACGTCCCATTACGATATAGTCTGAACCAAGTTCTTTGGCTCTAGCTGGAGTTGTTACTCTCTTCTGGTCACCATTAGCAGAATCTGCAAATCTTACACCAGGTGTAACTGTAAGGAATCCGGAACCACAGTACTCTTTTACTTCACCTGCTTCAAGTGGTGAACATACTACGCCGTCAAGTCCTGATTCCATAGCATTCTTTGCATATGATTTAACAACATCCTTAAGTGGAAGTGGAATAAGGAGTTCCTTTTCCATTGTTTCCTGGTCTGTTGATGTAAGCTGAGTTACAGCGATAAGAAGAGGTCTTGTACCGTCTTCTCTTGTTAAACCTTCAAGGGCTCCTCTCATCATTTCAGAGCCACCTGCAGCATGAAGATTGCAGATATCAACATCAAGGTTTGATAATGATCTCATGGCTTTCTTTACTGTATTTGGAATATCGTGAAGCTTAAGGTCAAGGAAAATCTTGTGTCCTCTCTTCTTGATGTTTCTTACGATTTCTGGTCCTTCACTGTAGAAAAGTTCCATACCGATT
>JAKSSM010000137.1 GCA_024403065.1 Clostridia bacterium
GGATTCCACCTCTACAACAAGTCTGAAGAATATGTAAGAAAATTTGCTTCCCGTGTAAGGGAAACAGGAATTGAAAAAGTAATAACAGGTCACTGTACAGGAGATGTAGCCTTCGGATTCCTGAAAGAGGAACTTAAGGACATGCTTATCCATATTGAAACAGGCCTTGTACTTGAATTTTAAAGGAGATATATATGAACGAACAGTATTTCTACGAGCAGCTTAACAACCTTCTTTCAATTGACAGCACTATCGGATGCTGTGGAAGAATTGAAAACTATGTTTCAGATGAAATGACACGCCTGGGTTTAAACCCTGAAAAGATCCGTTCAGGCGGAGTATATGCAAAACTGGGTGGAGACAGTGACAATCTTCTTATCTCTGCTCACCTTGATGATATTGGGCTTATGGTAAGATTCGTTAACCCCGATGGTACATTAAGAGTAGCAAAGGTTGGCGGACTTCACGAAGAATATGCCTTATCAGAAAACTGCACAGTATATACAAGAGACGGAAACTGCTATTCAGGTTCCATCCAGAAGAAGTATGCTTCAGTACATGTAACTGAAGCTGATGTGGCAAAGAGACCACTGGACTTCGCAACAAATATGGAAGTTGTTCCAGACATGGATGTAAAGACTGCAGCTGATACAAAGTCCCTTGGAATTGATATCGGTTCCTTCGTTGCACTTGACCCTAGAACACGCTATGAAAATGGTTTCATCAAGTCAAGATTCGTTGACGACAAGGTTGCATGTGCAATCCTTCTTGCCGTAATCAGAGAAATAAAGGAAAAGAATCTCAAGCTTAAGAGAAATGTAATGATGCATTTTGCAGTATCTGAAGAACTTGGTCATGGATTAACATATGTCCCAGACGGAGTAACTGACGTTCTTTCAGTTGATATTGCCCCAACTGGAAAAGAACAGAATTCAGATGAACACAAGGTTTCAATCTTTGCTCAGGATTCACGTTTCCCATACAACTATGACATGACAAACGAACTTATTGCATGTGCAAAGAAGAACGGCATTGACTATGTTGTTGATTCCTTTACTCCACACTATGGAAGTGATGCAGACACTGCAATTCAGGCTGGAAACAATGTAAGACATGCTGCAATCGGTGAAGGCTGCGCCAACTCCCACGGTTATGAAAGAACACATATTGATGGTGTAATAAACACATACGAACTTGTTTTAAAATATATTACTGAATAGAAATGAAAGTACTTCTTACAGGGTTTGAACCCTTTGACAATGCTGATATAAACCCATCATGGGAAGCAGTAAAAAAGATTCCTGAAATTTCAGGATTTGAACTTAAGAAAGTTCTCCTTCCTGTAGTTTTCAGAAAGGCATCTGCTCTTCTCATATCTGAGATTGAAAAATTCAGTCCAGATGCTGTAATCTGCACAGGCCTTGCAGGAAACAGGGACAGAATCACAGTTGAACGTGTTGCAATCAATATTGAGGATGCGAGAATCCCTGATAATGATGGAAACTGTCCTGTGGATCAGTTGATTTCTTCTGATGGACCTGATGCATACTTCACTACCCTTCCAATGAGAAAGATTATTTCAAGAATGGAAGAAGCAGGTGTAAAAGCAGCAGTTTCAAACTCAGCAGGAACATATGTATGCAATGATATTATGTACAGTCTTTTAAGATATATTTCACTTTCAGGAAAAGACATAAAAGGTGGCTTCATTCATCTTCCAGATGATTTAACGGAGAGTATGCCTCTCGCCCTTACTGAAGCTGTAAAGGCACTTGTTTAATGAATGTACTAGATAAATATATGGACCTCATTAATGAGGATAAAGCCCTGTACGTCGACGTAATAGAAAGTTTAAGAAGAAACATCTGTACACCGGTATTTGATAATGGTACTACCCTTATCCTTGAACACAGTTCTGACTGGCCATTCTATTTTGTAGTTACACGTGATACGAAAGATGCCCTTTCCTGTCTTAGGGAAAAGGATTATCCATGCCTTCTTGTAAGAGATGCTGAAATCCTTGAATACTACAGAAAGAAAGGCTACGGTGTAAGCAGCTGCTATCAGGTATACTATGATGGAGAAAAGCTCCCTCTTTCAGGAACTTTAGAGATGAAAGAGCTTGATATGAGCTATATCCCTGTAATTGCAGCTAACTACAACATGTACAGTGAAGAGGAAACCATAGATACCATAAAAAGGCACGAGCTTTTTGGAGGCTTTGCAGGTGACACCCTCATAGGATTCATTGGAATCCATGGCGAAGGCTCCATGGGTATGCTTCATATCTTTGATGAATACAGAAAAAAAGGCTACGGCTATGAAATGGAAAAATTCCTGATCAACTATCAGCTCGATAGAGGAGCAATACCCTATGGTCAGGTTGTAGACGATAATGAAAAATCCCTTTTCCTTCAGAAGAAAATGGGAATGAAAGTGTCCAGAAGAAAATTCTACTGGACATGGAAGGAGGATCAGAATGAGCAGAATGAGGAAGACTAAAATAATCTGTACCCTTGGCCCATCCAGTGAGTCAGTGGAAATGATTGAGGCTCTTGTAAATGCAGGAATGAATGTGGCAAGACTCAATTTCTCCCACGGAACATACAAGGAACATCTTCAGAAAATAAGAAATGTAAAGGAAGTCAATGCAAAACTCGGAACATACACTGCAATCATGGCCGATACAAAAGGTCCTGAAATCAGAGTCGGTGATATGGGTTCTGGTGTTGAATTCAAGGAAGGCGATATCGTAAGAATAACACCAGAACCTGTTACTGGAACAAAGGAATGTTTCCAGATCAAGGTTCCTGAACTCTTCAACGATATTACGGTTGGAAACCGCATCCTTATGAATGATGGAAAGCTCACAATGGAAGTAACAGAAATCCACCCTGACAGAACATTCAGCTGCAGAATGCTTAATGATGGACTTCTCACATCCAACAAGAGTGCAAACGTTCCAAATGTAAAACTTTCCATGCCTTTCATTTCAGAAAAGGATGCTGAAGACATAAAATTTGCAGCAAGAAACGATGTAGATTTCATCGCTGCAAGTTTCACAAGACGTGCAGAAGATGTTATTGAAATAAAGAATCTTTTAAAGGAACTTGGTGCAGAAGATATCGAAATCATTGCAAAGATAGAAAATCAGGAAGGATACGACAACCTTAATGAAATTCTTGAAGTTGCTGACGGTATCATGGTAGCCCGTGGAGACCTGGGAGTTGAAGTTGAATATTCCCTTGTACCACTCTTCCAGAAGAGAATGATAAGAAAAGCAAATGAAGTGGGTAAACCGGTAATTACTGCAACTCATATGCTTGAATCCATGATAAACAATCCCAGAAGTACACGTGCAGAAGCATCAGACGTAGCAAATGCAGTTCTTGACGGTTCTGACTGCGTAATGCTTTCAGGAGAATCCGCATCAGGAAAATATCCTGTAGAAGCAGTAAAGACCATGGCAGAGATCGCCCTTCAGGCAGAAGCAATGCTTGACTACAGAAAGTATGCATCAAAGTCAACACTTCTTTCACACAGAACAAAGAATGAAGCAATCGGAATTGCTGTTGCAGAAAGCTGTCTTACACTTGATGATGTATGCGCAGTAATTGCCTTCACTGAAACAGGAGGAACAGCAAAGCGTATTGCAAGATTCCGTCCAGTATCCCCTGTAATTGCAGCAACAAATTCAAGAAAGACTGCAAGAAAGTTGGCACTGTACTTTGGTGTGTATGTTGTGTTCGATGCAGATATTACTGAATTCGATTTCTATGATATTACTGCACAGAGAATAGCAAGAAACCTGAACTACGAAAAAGGAAGCACAATGATCATAACATCAGGCTGGAAGGTAGCTCACGGTTCAACAAATACCATCAGATTCCTGGAGGTAGAATAGATGAAGATTACAGTTCTTAATGGAAGCCCAAGAAAGGATGGAAACACAAGGTCTGTGTTTGCCGCAGGGCAAAGGGTGGCCTTTACCTTTGCATAGGCTGTCAGCACAAGGGCATCCGTATTTCTGTCCTCACTTATGGAGCCACAGCCCGATGTGATTATGTCAAGGCCCGAATCAAAACTGAGGCAGTCAATTATATCTGCAAAAGCCTCGTGGCAGGCCTGGCCACCCATAGAGTATGGGGCGTGAATGTGAAACCTTAAGGTAATAAGGGCACTGCGGCAATATTCCTCTGTAAGCTCACTTTCTGATGCCTCAAACGTGTCCTCAATCTCAATGCCGCCTATGCCTGTGGCAACGGTGATTCTTTTAAGGGGCACAGCCTTTTTGACTGGCGGAAACTCCGTGAGAAACCTGATGTATTTAAGCTCATCCCTGCCCCTGAGCCACTCTGCTATTTCA
>JAKSSM010000138.1 GCA_024403065.1 Clostridia bacterium
TGATATTTTGCTGTACATCTGTCGATAATCTTTCCAAATTTTGGAGGAAGATGTTCTACCTTGTCAAGTACTCTTGGCATTGGTTTATTTATATGCTGAACAGCAACTTCAACTGCATTTTCACCATCATATGGAACATCCCCTGTAAGCATTTCAAAGAGAACTATACCAAATGAATAAATATCTGAACGTTCATCCACATATGTTCCTCTTGCCTGTTCTGGTGAGAAATAGTGAACTGAACCCATTATTTCTTCATTGCCTTCCTCAATTGATTCCTTTGAAACAGGTCTTGCAATACCGAAATCAGCAAGTTTTGCCACACCTTCTTCTGTAATGATGATGTTATGAGGTTTAACATCTCTATGCACAATCTGGTGCTTGTGGGCATCAGAAAGAGCATTCAGTACCTGCTTTGAAATTCTTATTGCCTCTGTATAGTCAAGCTTCCCCTTTTCCTTGATAATATCAGAAAGAGGTCTGCCTGTAACAAGTTCCATTACAATATAGTGGATACGTCCTGCATTTCCTACGTCATATACTCCAACAATATTAGGATTGTTAAGCTGAGCTGCAGCCTGAGATTCCTTTATGAAGTTTTCAACAAATTTCTCGTTCTGTGTGTACTCAGGTTTAAGAACCTTAATGGCAACATATCTGTCAAGGAGTGTATCTTTTCCCTTGTAGACATAGGCCATTCCGCCTTCACCTATTTTTTCGACTATTTCATAACGATCAGCTAAAAGTTTATCGCTCATTCAAGTCCTCCTTAACAACCTTAAGACAGATTAATGTAATATTGTCATGACCGCCATTCTGATTAGCACGTCTTATGAGACTTCCGCACAGGTCTGACATTGTCCCATCATTTTCCTTTATGATTGAAATGATTTCCTTTGGTGATACTTCATCATAAAGGCCATCAGTACACATGATAAAAAGGTCCCCTTCTTCCATATCAATCATATAGAAATCTGGAAGAACACTGCTTTCAGCACCGATTGCACGGGTAATCATATTTTTTCTTGTGTCACTTTCAGCCTGTTCTCTTGTAAGGATTCCAGCCTTTACCAGTGAATTTACATAGGTATGATCTTCAGTAAGCTGCTGAAGAATTCCTTTTCTGTAGATATATACTCTGCTGTCCCCAACATTTCCGATATATGCTTTCCCTTTATACATATACAGTGAAACAAAGGTTGTTGCCATACCTGTGTTCTGCTCAAACTTCTTCGCACTTTCATATACAACATCATTTATATGGTCAATTGCATTTTTGAAGAAAGTGACAATCTTTGCTTTTGATTTGGCTTCACTCAGATTATGAGATTTAAGATACGAAGCCATCTCATTTACAGCAGTTCTTGAAGCTATTTCGCCAGAATTTCCTCCGCCTACTCCGTCAGCTACGACGTAGAGATTTTCTGGAAGAAGAACATAGCACGCATCCTCATTGTTTGCCCTGTATATTCCTTTGTCTGTTTTAAACCCTACCTGCATATCCTTTTAATTCTTGCGATATAGAAACCATCGGTCCCTTCTGTCGGAAGAAGTTTAATCTCCTTATCAAGTTCAAAATCTTTATATTTATCAAGGAACAATTTTACCTGCTCCTCATTTTCCTTTTTATTTATGGTACATGTACTATATACAAGTACGCCTTTATCTGTAAGATAGTTTACTGATGCTTCAAGTATTCTTCTCTGAATATCATAAAGTTCTTCAAGATCAGTTTCTTTTCTGTACTTTATTTCCGGTTTTCTTCTGAATACTCCAAAGCCAGAACATGGGACATCGCAGAGAACATAATCGGCTTTTCCCATATATTCAGTAAGACATTCTCTTGAATCATTTTTTACAGTAATAATATTTCCTAAGCCAAGTCTTTCTTTTGACTGTTCTATAAGGCTGAGTTTCTGCTCATACACATCACATGCAACAGTAAGTGAGTCATCAGAAAGGATTTCTTTTACTGCAAGAGTCTTCCCACCTGGAGCTGCACATGTGTCTATCGTCGTTACTTTTCTTCCATCATAACCTTCAAGAAGTGTATCAGCACATAAGACAGATGATTCATCCTGAACACTGAAAAGACCATTTCTGAATTCTTCAGTATCAAGAATACCTGAACCATCACATATTATGGCACGCTTTGAAAAATTAGATGATCTTACATTAAAGCCTTTACCTGCAAGTAACTCACTAAGTGAGCTAACATCAGTCTTTTTTAAATTAACTCTGAGACTTAGTTCCGGAGTAGCATTTGACGCTTTTAGAATCTCCTCAGTCATTTCTCTTCCATACTGAGAAATCAGAAGATCAACAATCCAGTTCTCAACTGAGTATTTTACTGAATATCTTTTGGCCTTTGGAAGATTATCCATACTTCTTTCGAAGTTTCTGAGTACACCATTAATAAATGCGGTTTTACCATGTCTCAGTTTCTTTGCAAGTTCAACAGTAGTATCGATTGCTGCATATACAGGCACGGAATTCATAAAAAGCATCTGATAAATACCCATTCTCAAAAGAATTCTGTCATTGAGTTCAGCTTTCTTTATGAATTTCTCGAGATAGAAATCGAGAAGATATCTGTTTTTAAGAACACCATATGTAAGTTCTCTGACAAAAGCAGGATTATCCGCTTTATTCTTTTTTATAAGAGAATTCAGCTCAATATTTGAATATGAACCATTCTTTTCAATACTTACAAGCGTATCATATGCAGTTTTCCTGTTGATATCATACAAATAAATCACCTACATTAACTTTGTTTCCAAGAAGGAAATCTTTTACTGCGACTCTCTTCTTTCCAGGAACCTGAAGTTCCTTAACAACAATAGAACCATTTCCACAGGCTACAGTAATACCATTAGCATTTGCTTCAAGGATTTCTCCTGTTCTTCCGGTTCTTTCAGAAATATCTGCCTTCCAGAATTTGAAGACAACATCGTTAAGTGATGCATATGCACCTGGCCATGGGTCAAATGCTCTGATCTGTCTTTCAATCTGAACTGGTTCCTTTGTAAAATCTATTTTGCCGTCTGCTTTTGAAATAGTTGTAACATATGTAGCTTCAGCTTCATTCTGCTTTTCAAAAGTAGCTTTACCCATATCTATAAGAAGAAGTGCTTCCTGAATCAGTCTTTCTCCAATTTCTGTAAGCGCATTATAGAGTTCTTCATGATTCATACGTCCGATTTCGATTTCTTCCTTAAGAATCATATCTCCAGAATCAAGTCCCTCTGCCATCTGCATAATTGTGATTCCGGTTTTCTCCTCACCAAGAAGAATAGCTGACTGTATTGGAGATGCTCCACGGAGTTTTGGAAGAAGTGAAGCATGTACATTTACAGCACCGTACTTTGGAAGTTCAAGAATCTCCTTTGGGAGAATTCTTCCATAGGCACAAACTACAAGAATGTCAGGGTTAAGTGCCTTAAGTTCTTCAAAAAATTCTGTATTGTTTTTAACTTTTTCAGGCTGCATAAGGTGAAGCCCTTTTTCAAGAGCGAATTCCTTTACAGGTGAAAAACGGATTTTCTTTCCACGTCCAACCTGTGCATCAGGCTGTGATACAACACCTACAATCTCATTTCTGCTTCTGTAACAGGCATTCAGGATTGAACATGCTATATCAGGAGTTCCCATAAATACTATTCTCATTATTCTTCATCCTCTTCCTGATCTTCAATATTGTGAACTTCTTCGGCTCTGTCTACATAAAGAATACCATCAAGATGGTCATACTCATGCTGCACTACTCCTGCATCCCAGTCATAGAATTCATAAACATGTTCTGCTCCAGTGAAATCAAGAGCCTTGATTTTGATATAGTCTGAACGGAGAACCGTACCTGCTTTTCCAGGAACACTGAGACATCCTTCCTGTCCTTCTACAAGTGTTTCACTCTTTTCAAGAATAACAGGATTAATCATGAAATATACCTTTTCTTCTGGTATTTCAGCATTTTCAGTTTCTTCTTCGTCATCAAGTTCAGGATAGTATGGATTTGGTTCAGCGACGAACATTCTTCTCATGACACCAACCTGTGGAGCTGCGATACCTACACCATAGGCATCTCTCATCGTTTCAAGCATATCAAGAAGAGTAGCTCTGATTCTGTCATTTACTTCTTTTACTTCTCTGCATTTCATTCTGAGATTCTGATCTTCTTCAGTTACAATTTTTCTAAGTGCCATTTTTCCTCCTTTAAACTGCAGAATATGGATTTACATCTATATTCACACTGCAGCTTGATCCTTCTTTAAATAATATTTTTGAAAACTCATCCAGGTAATACACATACTCGTTTCGCTTGCCGATTGGAGTTTTAACAAGTATGTAGGTTCTGAATG
>JAKSSM010000139.1 GCA_024403065.1 Clostridia bacterium
ACCGGTGACCTTAAGTTATGCGTAACAAACAGTCATGATATGAGATACAGAATTACTGAAATAAAGGATGAACCTGTTATAGAGAACTACAGCAGAAACAAAGGTATTTTCTGCATACCAGAGGACTGTGACGCATTTATGGTATCTGACAGACATGTTGATATTATGCTTGACACTGAATTCGGAAGAGCAGTTTCAAGAATTGCAAAGGAAACAGCAGATGAATGAATTACGAAATATCCTTCCAGAGCTTATTTCAAGGGTAAGAACTGCACTGTCCATGGAATCTTATGTTGATGACATGCAGGTTATGGAAAAGATTGAGGATATATACTTTTCGGAATTTGCAACAGGCAGTGAACCCTATGAAGAAATAAAGGAACTGCTGGACATATGTTTCTACAAAATACGACGGAGACTTGGGATACTTCAGCCACTTCTTGAGGACAGTGAAGTCACTGAAATCATGGTGAATGGACCAGACAATGTATTCATAGAAAAGAATGGAATGCTCATCAGAAACAGTGCTGTATTTGAAAGCATAAGGGAACTGGAGGATGTAATGCAGAATATTGCAGGGGATGTTCACAGAGAAATCAATGAGCTGAATCCCATAGTTGACTGCAGACTTCCAGATGGATCCCGTGTCAATGGTGTATATCACAATGTAGCAGTAAATGGACCGATTCTTACCATTAGAAAATTTTCGGACAGGCATTTCAGACTGGAGAATCTTGTAGAAAACGGAACAATGACTGAAGAATGCAGGATACTTCTTGAAGCTCTTGTCGAAGCTGGATACAACATGTTCATCTCTGGTGGAACATCTTCAGGGAAAACCACACTCCTCGATGCACTAAGTTACGCAGTACCTGAAAATGAGAGAGTTATTGTAATAGAAGATTCCATGGAACTCAAACTTGATTCTATTGAAAACATAGTGCATATGGAGTCAAAGAAAGGGAATCAGGATGGTATGGGAAAGGTAACCATGTCTGACCTGATAAGAACAAGTCTCAGAATGAGACCTGACAGGATAATTGTTGGAGAAGTGAGGGGTGATGAAGTTGTTCCTATGCTTCAGGCAATGAATACAGGTCATAACGGCAGTCTTTCAACAGGCCATGCAAACTCTATTTCTGGAATGCTTAAAAGACTTGAAACGCTGTACCTTTCTGCGCTTCCTGTATCACTGGATGCAATAAGACTTCAGATTGCAGAAGGAATAGATTTTATGATTCACGTTGAAAGACTTCATGGTGGGAAAAGAACTGTAACTGATATATCTGAACTCATAGGATACAGAGATGGAGAATACGTTTTAAACCGTATTTTTGAGTATTCTGACGGTGTTTTGGTGCGAACTGATAATCTTATACATAACACAAGAAAAATAAGGCTAAAAGGGAAGATTTTTGAAGATGAACTACGAAAAGATAGATTTATCAGATAGAGAGAAACTGGAATATCTGCTTAAGGGAACGATTCTTTCCATGGCAGTATCCTATCTGTTCTACAACAATCTGTGGCTGGGAATTCCAGTTGCTATTGTCTATGCGCTTAGTATCAGACGATATGAAGAAAAACTCATAAGAGAACGGAAGGAAGTTCTTCTTACCCAGTTCAAAGATCTGCTTTATTCGGTTTCATCATCTGTTTCAGTAGGAAGAAGCTTGCCGCAGGCTTTAACTGAATCCATAGATTTCTGGAGCGGAACCTACAAGGAAAGCGACTATATAATCAGTGAACTGAGATATATGACTTCAAGAATAAATGAACTGAATATGGATGATGTTGAAGTGCTTCAGGACTTTGGTGAAAGAAGCGGCCTTGATGACATAAAGAACTTTGCACTAATCTACAGAAACGCAAAGGAAACCGGCTTCAATCTTGTTGAAGCCATTACTCAGGCAACAGCACTTATTCAGGACAAAATCAATCTTGAAAAAGAACTGAAAACAGCCTTAAAGGAAAAAGAATTTGAGTCAAAGGTAATTACTTATGCACCATTTGTCATTATGTTTTTCTTTAGGCTCACATCGAAGAGTTATCTTAAGGCTTTTATTGGAACTCCAAAAGGACATATCATTGCGACTTTTGCACTGATTCTAATGCTTGTTGCAAAAGTCATGTCAGAAAGACTGGTGAAGATTGAAGTTTAGTATTACGAAAAAAACAGATGATAAAGAAAACATATTAAAGGAACTTCCAGGGTTTATAAATCTGCTGGTGATGTTTCTTAACAGCGGAACTAACCTTGAGGACAGTATCAGAAAAATCTGTATTTCATATGGTGACATAAAGGAAGAAAAGAGGGGATATTTCAGAAATGAGATATATCATCTTCTTCTGGAACACCAGAAACAGGGAGAAAGTCTTATTGTTCTTTTCTGCAGTTTTTCAAAGCGTACTGGTGTGAAAGAACTCAGTCGTGTATCAAATGTGCTGCTTGAAAACAGAATGAAGGGAACGGTTCTCTGGAAGAAACTTAAAGAAGAAGGAGACCATCTGTGGGAAGAGAGGAAACGCCAGATGAAAGAGAAAGTTAAGCTGCTCGATTCAAAACTTGCATTTCCTTTGGCGATATCACTGATAGCACTCCTTCTTGTATCGGTCGCACCTGTATTGCTTGAAATCGGTTAATATTGAGGAGGAATTATGAAAAGAAAGAAGAAATCCATACTTAACAAACAGGGTATGGAACTGGTTCAGGTTGCAATCCTTGTTGCAATAGCTATTGCCCTTGGGCTCATATTCAAGGACAGGATTACTGATTTTGTATCTGATATTTTTGATAATCTTGATTCTACAGGGTTCCTGTTATGAAGATGGTCGAAGCATCTCTTGTACTGCCACTGAGCATAGCAATTATATGTGGTCTCATTGTTATGACTCTTGACTTCTTTACAGTTCTTTACGAAGATGCAGGCGAGAAACATATGGAAAATGTTGAATTATATGATGAATCACTTGAAGAAACCATCAGACTCACTGACAGGATACTTTCACTGTTTGAAGAGTAAAAAAGGCTCATACACAGTGTTTATAACACTGGTGTTATGTACAGTTCTGGTATTTCTTTCCGTGGTAATAAAGGTATCAACGGATGTCGCCGTTGCATCTTCGGTTGACACAATCGGAAACCTGACAAAACAGAGCATTCTTTCTGAGTATGATCTCATTCTGAAAAAGAGATATGGAATATTTGCTGTAAGACTGAATGACTATACTCTTTCTGAGAAGGTAAAGTACTATTATGACTACACATTCTCTGACAAACACTATGTGGACATATCTGAGGTATCTGGACATCCGTTAAAAACTCTTGTTGACGGAAACTGTTTTGTGTCTCAGGTAAAAGATACTCTACTGTATTTTGGAAGGCCTGAACTGCCGGAGTATCTTGATATAGAAGATGAAGAAGAAATATTGAAGAATCACAGGGTAAATGCCAGATGGATTCTTTCTCAGCTTCCATCTCATGGAGACTGTATTGGTATTGATGGAAATCTGATCTCTAATGTTTCAATTAATGAATATCTTTTTATATATTTCAAGGACTATGTAAACGACAGAGAACTCGGTAAAACATATTTTAGAAATGAGATAGAATACATTCTTACTGGTACACCTGATGATGAGAAAGCAAGGAAGGAAGTAAAGACAAAGCTTATTCTTGAGAGAAATGTAAACAATATTGCATACCTGTATTCCTGCGAAGAAAAGCGACAGGAAGCTCTTATGTTTGCAGAACTGATTGCACCAGAATTCGGACCTGCAGTGCAGGCACTTATTCTTGAAGCATGGGCTTTTCTGGAGTCAGTAAACGACGTGGAACTTCTCTATGAAAAAAAGAAAGTTCCGCTTCTTAAAGATGATTCTTCCTGGGCTATAACCTTTGAAAATGCTATGGAAAATATTCTGGGATCTGATGATTCGGAAGAGAAAACCAGCATGGAAATTGTTGAGGACTTTGATTACGAAAAAGAATATGATACTGGGGCAATTGAACCTGATGAAATCAAAGGTCTTACCTATGATGATTATCTTAAAACTCTGCTTCTTCTTATGAATGAAGAAAAGAAAGTCTACAGAACTCTGGACCTTATACAGCTTAATATGAAATATATTTACGATGAAACGTTCCTGATAAAGGAATATGCTACGGCATTCAGCTATGATATTACGGTAAATGGAAGAAAATACAGCTTTGAGGCCAGCTACTGATGGGGCAATATGCAAATACAAAAGGAATAATAGTGAAGAATTAGCAGCATGTGGTATAGGTGTAAGTGGCAGCAATAGCGGAACTTGCGATGGAAGCTGTGGGACATCAACTTCCGCCCCTACACCACT
>JAKSSM010000014.1 GCA_024403065.1 Clostridia bacterium
TATCATTGATGCAACGAGAAGAAGTATGGGTAACGCTCTCGTTGTGGTAGTGCTTGTGTTTATCGCTTTCGGTTTCACAGGAAAATATCTTCCAGGATTCCTTCACCACCCAGGACTTACTTTCAAAAACTTTATCAATATCACATATATCACAAATGATGGTATTTTCGGTCAGGCTATATACACATCTTCCTTATACATCGTACTGTTCATAACCCTCGGTGCAATAATGGAAGTAAGTGGTGTAGGTGACTACATTACAGATCTTGCAACATCACTCTTTGGTAGATTCCGTGGAGGTCCTGCAAAGGTATCTGTAGTAGCTTCAGGCTTCTTCGGTTCAATCTCAGGAAGTGCTGTAGCAAACGTAATCGGAACTGGTACATTTACCATTCCACTCATGAAGAAAACAGGATATGACCCAGAAACAGCAGCAGCAGTAGAAGCATCAGCATCAACAGGTGGACAGTTCACACCACCAATTATGGGAGCCACTGCCTTTTTAATTGCAGAAAGACTGAGCATTCCATATTTTGACCTTGTAAAGGCTGCCGCAATTCCTGCAATCCTTTACTACATTTCAATCCTTCTTGCTGTAGACCTTTATGCTCAGAAGAACGGATTAAGTGGTATCAAGAAAGAAGAGTGTCCAAAGTTCAAGCCAATGCTTAAGCGTGTATATCTGCTTCTTCCAATGGTATTCCTTGTATACATTCTTGCTGTACTTGGAAAGTCCGTTGCACGTGCAGGTATCTACACAATCCTTGTTACACTCATCGTAGTAATGTTTGACAAGCAGTGCAGACTTACACCTAAGAAGCTTTTAAAGATCTGTGTAAGCGCTGCAAAGTCATCTGTTCCAGTAGCAGTAGCATGTGCTATGGCTGGAGTAATCTCCGGTATCGTAATGGGTACTGGTATCGGCTTCAGACTTTCATCAATCCTTATTGATGCTGCAAACGGAAGCGCAATTATACTTCTCCTGCTCACAATGTTTGTTTCACTCATTATGGGTATGGGAATTCCAACAATTTCAGCATATATCGTTCTTGCAATCCTTGTTGCTCCAGCTTTAACAAAGATGGGCTTCTCCGGTATTGCATCACACCTCTTCATCTTCTACTTCGGATGTATTTCTGTAATTACACCTCCAGTAGCTCTTGCATCATATGCAGCTGCAGGACTTGCAAAATGTAATCCGAATAGAGCAGGTGTCCGTGCCTTCAGACTTGCGATATGTGCATTCATCCTTCCATTCCTCTTCATGTACAATGACGCACTCCTCTGGCAGGGCGCATGGTATGAAGTACTCTGGGCATTTGCTTCAGCTGTAGTTGGAGTTTACTGTCTTGCAGCAGGACAGGAAGGTATGTTCGTAAACTGGAAGATAAAACCATGGGAAAGAGCAATCCTGATAGTTGGTGCTCTTGCCCTTGTAATTCCACAGGTATTAACAGACTTTATCGGTCTTGGAATACTTGTAGCAACATACGTCTTCCACAAGTTGATCCTTAAAGAACCTCCATACGTTGCAGAGAAGAGGGAAGCTGTAAGCTACAGAGAGGATCAGTAAAATGTAATAGAAGCATTCTGCTTTTATTGGATATTTAATCTATTTTTATCTCGCTAGGAGGAGAAAAAATGAAAAATTTTAAACGTGTACTTGCTATCTTATTATGCCTCGTAATGGTATTTTCAATGGTAGCATGTGGCGAAAAGGGTGAAGGTGGAGAAGCAAAGGACGACACAGTTTACCACATCGCTACAGGAGCTTTAGGAGCATATAACTATACTTTATATGCTGGTATCTCCGACAAGATCAACAAGGCTTATTCAAACAAGTATGAAATCTCACTTGACTGCGCATCAGGTTCAACAGAAATGGGAAGAATGTGCGCTTTAGGTGATGCTCAGTTCGGTACTTGCACAATGGATGACCTCTGGAACTGCTTCAACGGTACTGCAGAATATGATGGATGCCCATCAGGCGAAATCGCATTCTTATACAACACTGGTGGAACAGGCCCAACTTGTCACCTCGTAACTCCAAAGAACTCAGCAATCAATTCAGTATATGACTTAGTAGGAAAGAAGATCGGTATCCCTGCTGGTTACTATCAGAAGTACTTCAAGTACATGATGCAGGTTCTTGGAATCAATGATGATCAGTATACTATCAACACACTTGCAATCAACGACATCGTTAACGGAATCAAGGATGAAACAATCGACGCTGGTTTCTACAGTGCTCCACACCCACTCAACAACTTCGTAGACCTTGCATCAACAACTGGATGCAAGTTCGTAGACTTCGGAAGAGAAGTAGTAGACAAGGTTCTTGCTGCTTACCCATTCATGCACGAAGTAGTTATGCCTGCTGGAACATATGAAGGACAGACAGCTGACATCACATCATTCACAGCTTATACTTGCTGGATCTGCCGTAAGGACGTTCCAGAAGAAGTTGTTTACGAATGGTTAAAGGTTATCCTTGCTGACGATGCTCACCTTGAAGAAATCCATCCAAACGCAAAGAACATCAAGAGAGACACTGCTCTTGAAGGAAGAATCATTCCTCTTCACGCTGGTGCTTTAAAGTACTACAAGGAATACGGATTAATCGACAAGGACGAATTAGCTGACTTAAAGCCAGAAAAGTAATAACATCCTGAATGAAGAGAAGTGTGGGAAACCACACTTCTTTTTTGTGATATCTTTGTGAATCCTTCTATTTGCGATTGATAAAATGCCAGGAAAATGATAAAATGTTAACTAAAATTATGATAGGTGAAAAATACCCTAGAGGTAGTTACGATATATACATTAGGAAAGGTAAGAACTATGGCAAGGATATTCTCAATTGACGAATTCAATGGCGGACTTACGTTATCAAAGCGCAAGAATTATGCTTTTACCTGTGTAACATTCAAGAATGGTACTAGAACACAGCTTAAAGCTGCAGAAGGCGCAAAAATCATATATGTACTTTCAGGTGAACTTGACCTTAAGGTTGAACACAATCTGTTCAGACTTAAAGCAGGTCACTGGGCAAATATCCCAAAGGGAAAGAACTATGGTGTAAATGTCTACAGATCATTTGAACCATGCAAGTTCATTATTCTTACATGTCTCCAGGGTGCAATAGACAACCATGTAATCTATGGTGATGTAAATGCACTTCCACTCAAGAGATCAACTGCTTCCTTCTCACTTTTTGGTCAGGAATCAGAAGTAATGCAGGCAAAGCATATTGAGTTCCGTGAAGGAGACACATGGGTAGACAAGTCAAAGAGCGAAGCTTTTGTCTATGCAGAAAAGGGTAATCTCAAAGTCAATTTCATGTACAAGGGATTCGATATTCCAGAAGGTTCTGTAGTATTCATTCCTGGACATTTCAAATTTACAGTTATTCCTGAATCAGGAGAGGCAACAGCACTTGTTGTTACATCACCTGTAGATATGGCAAAGACAAAGGAATATGTAAACTGGCTTAAGGACGAGCACGGACTTCTCTGGGAAGAAGGCGCAATAGAGGTATAGGAGGGGAAACATGAAAAAGAAGATATTTATTATCCTCCTTGTTTCAATAATGGTACTTCTCTCATCCTGTGGTGAAAAAGAAACTGAACCTGAAAGTGTATGGCCTGAAAATCCTATTGAAGTAATTGTCCCATACAATCCGGGAAGTGATGCAGATACTTTTGCAAACGGACTCATTACCTATCTCAGTGAAGACCTTGGTGTTGATATTACAATTACAACCATGACAGGTTCGTCCGGAACAGTTGCATCAAACTATATCAGAAATGATGCTTCATCATCAGGTTACAAGGTGCTTTTCTGGAATACGGCAATACTCACAAATTCAATCTATGGACTTTCAGACTATTCCTATGAGGCATTTACCGATGCATGTACAGTTATTGAGGACTCTTCATACTACATATTTGCATCTCCTAAGTTCGGAAGCCTTAAGGCACTTACAGAATTTGCAAAGAAGAATCCTGGAGCAGTTACAATAGGATGCACTACAGATTCCTTCAACAGACTCTGTACACAGATTGTACTTAGCGTACTTGATATAGAGGTTACTCCTGTGGATTTCCCATCCTATGAAGATGCAGCTGATGGTATTGCATCAGGAAAGGTTGATTTCTTTATAGGGTCATCAGAACAGGTGAAGGATCATATTTCAGCCTCATACATAGTACCTGTAGCATGTATTGGAGAAAAGTCAACTGCACTCCCTGATGTAGAAACCCTTATGGAACTTGGATATGACAAGATAAGAGTAAAGCAGATCTACGGCTTCTTCTTCCCGAAAGAAACTGACAGAAGAGTGGTAGACTTATTCAACAAGTCCATTTCAAAATGCGCGAACTATGATGAGTTCAGGAATTTCTGCCGTTCACACGGTGCGGATGTTTCCATAAACTATCTTATGGAAGCAGAGAATATCTGGAAGTCAGAGCTTGACTACTACAGGGTATTCTTGAAGTAGCATTCAGTTTATATTTGCATATCAGTGCTTTCGTATGATAGAATGGGTATGCGATATCTATAGATGTAAAGAATAAGATTAAATATCGTTATTAAAGGAGAATAAAAATGGCTAAGATTTTAAACGGCAATTGGATGGATCTTCCTTGGATGCCAGACCACAGCAAGGACGTTGACGGAAAAGTTACAAGAAAAGTTAAGCATTTCGGTATGGAAAGTTCAAACCTTCTCTACACTTTAACTGAGATGGAAAATGGAATGCCTACTGAAGTTCAGTCACATAGAAATGAAAAGATTGTTCTCTGTCTTCAGGGTGAAGTTGACTATGTAGTTAACGGAGTTCCATACAGACTTACAGCAGGAAGCTGGGTAAATGTACCACCATACTATGAACACTTTGCTCATGTATACCGTTCACCACTTCCATGTCAGATTGTTGAAGTATATACACCTGCAAGACCAGCTCTTTCAGAACCATACAAGATTTTCTTAAAGGAAGAATACGGAATCATCTGGGAAGAAGGCGGCACAGAAGTAGCTGACCTTACTCAGCCAAAGGATCCAAAGACTGAAGTCAGATAATTTATGCAATCTAAAATCCCATCCATCCGGATGGGATTTTTTGTTGCTTCTTATCTTTCTTCCTGAGCTTTAATTATTTCCTTGAAATAGTCTACAGCAGGTGGGAGTACGTTTATATCAATATTTTCATTAAGTCCATGCATTCCCTTCATCTGTTCAGAACTGATCTTTACAGGTGTGAATCTTACGCAGCTGTCACATACTGAATCAAAGAATCTTGAGTCTGTTCCGCCGGTTACCACATATGGCATGATACCAAGTTCTGGGAAAATCTTCTTTACTGCATTTACTGTTATTTCATATGGCTTTCCGTTAAGGTCAAGTGGTCTTGATGGATCGTTTCCAATAACCTTTTCCATTTCAATATCATACTTTGCAGCAATCTTTCTCATTATTTCATTGGATTCATCCATCTTCTGGTGAGGGATGTATCTTAAGTTTGCTGTAACCCATGCATCCTGTGGGATAACGTTATATCCTTCTGAACCCTTCTGCATTGTGAAGCATACAGTAGTTTTAAGCATTGCATCAGCTTCTGCTGAAATCATACCCATTATTTTAGTAAGAATTGGCTTTAACAGCCAGAGGTTTGTCATAACAAGCTTGAAACCGAAGCTTTCTGAATATGGGGCAACGCTTTCGAAGAGACGTATAACTGCAGGTGAGAACTGAGCCTTGAATGGACTTTTCTTTTCAACCTCTGCTTCGAACTTTGCAAGACGTGCAATTGGAGTATTCTTCTTTGGTGTGCTGGAGTGACCGCCATTTCCCTTTGCACTGAACTTAAGGTCTCCGTAACCCTTTTCAAAAATACCAATAGCAGCAAAGGAACCTTTTACACCGCCTACAGGATTTTCAATGATGCATCCTCCTTCATCGCAGAGCATGAAGAGGTGAACACCATGGTCCTTGAGCCACTGAACCATCTTTGGAGCTCCATCTCCACCGATTTCTTCTGTACAGCTTGAACCAAGATATACATCGCACTTTGGAGTGTATCCTGCTTTAAGAAGTTCTTCAGCTGCCTGATAGAATGTCATGACACCACACTTGATGTCTCCTGTTCCACGTCCATACATCTTTCCGTCTACGATTTCACCGGAGAATGGTGGATACTTCCAGTCGCCTGTAGCTTCTACTACATCCTGGTGGGAAATCATAATGATTGGGTCAAGTGAAGGATCGCTTCCCTTCCATTTCATCATGAGGTTTCCATCGATTTCAATCTTTTCAAGCTTTTCAAATACAGTAGGGAAGAGTTCTTCAAGGACCTTGTGGAATCCTCTGAACTTTTCTGCCTGGTCTACTCCACGGACTGATACAGTTTCATACTGAATCATTTTCTGAAGCTTCTTTGCATATTCTTCTATTCTTTCTTCGTCATCTGATGGAGTATATATTGCTTCCTTTTTTCCTGCAGCAAGAGTTCTTATGACGCAGATCAGTAAAAGAAGAAGGATTACTCCGAGCACAATAAGTAAAACTTTCATAATATTTCTCCTTTTTAAGTGGATTTTTATGTAAATATTATATTCCAAAGAAGATATTTTTGAAACATATATCTTTAACTTGACAAAAAATTGGCATATAATAGACGAAAAGAAATCTATATATATTAAGAGGTAGAATTATGAAAGACAGAAGCAGAGTAACACTTGCTGAAAAGCTTGGTTTCATGACATTCTCATGTTCAACAAATATTGCATATAACTTCAAGTCCATGTACTATTTCACATTCCTTACACTGGTACTAAGAATTGACGTACTTGTTGCAGGAACCATGCTTACACTTGGTACAATCTGGGATGCTGTAAATGACCCGCTGATTGCACTTTTCTGTGCAAACCACAAGTTCAAATCAGGTGAAAAGTTAAGACCATATGCACTTTACTGCTGCGTTCCATGGGCTGTTACAATTGTTCTCATTTTCTGTAACTTCAACCTTTCAGAAAAACTTACAGTAATTGTTGGTCTTCTTTCATACTTTGTATTCGAAGGCTTATATACATTCCTCTGCATGCCATATAACTCTCTTGCATCCGTTGCTACAAGTGATGATAGTGAAAGAAAGTCAATCAATGCTTTCCGCTCCCTTGGTGGATGCTTAGGTTCCGGCCTTGGTGCAGTAGCTATTCTTCCACTTGTAAAGATGTTCGGTGGACTCCGTGACCACAAGATCATTAATGAGACTGACTCGCCAGCCTTAATCAAGACTGCTATCCTTATGGGTGTAATCTGTATCATAGGTTCACTTTTCCACTACTTCACAAGTAAGGAAAGAGTTCTTTCAGAAGGTGATGAAGAAAAGATCAATCTTCTTCAGGCATACAGAATGCTCTTCAAGTGCAAGTCCTGGGTACTCAACATGTGCTATATCATCGGATATGGTATCATCCTTGCATTTGTACTTCAGAACATCAACTACTATGCATCCTATGTACTTGGAGAAACAGCAAAGGCTCTTCCGATTCAGGCAGTATATCTTGTATTTGCAGTAATCACATCCCTTGCATGTCCAAAGATTGATGCTCTTCTCGGAAGAAGAAAGACAATGATTCTTGCAATCGCAGTAATGGTAGTAGGAAAGATTCCATTCATCCTTAACCCATACTCAATGATTTCAATCTACATCAATGCGCTTACTGTTGCATTCGGTGCTACTACAACATTCGTAATGTTCAATACAAACAGAAACAACATTGCAGACGTTCTTGCTGTACAGAATGACAGAAGAATCGACTCCCTTGTTGCAGGTGGAGATAACCTCATTTCAAAGCTTTCAGAAGCATTTGCAATTCAGATGATGTCTGTAGCATACAAGTTTGCAGGATTTGATGAAGCTCTTGGTATCAACCAGACTCCAGAAACAATAAACACAATCAATGCTCTTCTTGGATGGCTTCCAGCACTCGTTGCACTCCTTATGACATTCTTCGCTCTTAAGATCGATATTCCAAAGGAACTTGCAGAAGCAAAAGCAAAAAAGGGAATAGCATAAATAATCAGACTAAAAAAGAACTCAGGGTAACCTGAGTTCTTCTTGTATTATGATATCCTATTTTCCTTCGTAGTCCTTCATGATCTGAACTGATGCGGATGCTCCGATTCTTGTAGCACCTGCTTCAATCATCTTAAGGCATGTATCAAGGTCTCTTATTCCACCTGATGCCTTTACTTCAAGGCTGTCACCAACAGTATTCTTCATGATTTCAACGTCTTCAGCGAGTGCTCCATACTTGTTGAAGCCTGTTGAAGTCTTTACAAACTGTGCACCAGCCGTAATTGAAAGTTCAGATGCCTTCTTTATTTCTTCCTTTGTAAGGAGACATGTTTCAAGAATTACCTTTACGATTCCCCTGTATTCCTTAGCCTTTTCAACAACAGCCCTGATATCATTTACGATGAATTCATCGTTACCGTCCTTGAATACGCCAACGTTTAATACCATATCAACTTCAGAAGCCCCTTTCCTGAATGCTTCTTCTGCTTCAAATACCTTTGTAGCGGTAGTACATGCACCAAGAGGGAAACCGATAACTGCAGCAATCTTAACATCAGTTCCCTTTAAGAGTTCAGCGCACTTCTCTACATAGCATGTGTTTACACATACGCTATAGAAATCATATTCCTTAGCTTCCATGCAGAGCTTTTCAATCTGAGGAAGTGTTGCTTCAGGTTTTAAAAGTGTATGGTCGAAATATTTATTCAATGGTTTAACAAGTTTCATAATATCTATCCTCCAATTTAGTTAGATTATATCATACATTTTACATTGATAAAAGCGATAAAAAAGCATATAATATATTATTATATTTATGGAGGCGCTGATATGAAAAAGTTAATTACAATTAGCCGTGAATATGGTTCCGGTGGAAGAATTATAGGAAAACTGCTTGCTGAAAAGCTTAATGTTCCATTCTATGACAGAGAGATTATTGACCTTTCTGTTGAAGAAAGTGGTTTTTCAAAGGAAGTAATTGAAGGTGCTGAACTTAAAGCAAAGTCAGGTTTTGCATATAACCTTTCAACTGCACTCAATTTCAATGAAGGCTTTGGCGGTGCTCTTTCAGTAAACGACAAGCTTTTCCTTGCACAGTTTGAGGTTATAAGAAAAATCGGAGAAGCAGGAGAAGGTGTAATGGTAGGAAGATGTGCGGACTACGTTTTAAGAGAACTTCCAGGAGTTACAAACGTATTCATTCATGCTGAACTTGAAGACAGAATCAAGCGTGCTGTTGAAAAGTATGGAGAAAATCCAGACAAGGTAGCACAGAAGGTTAAGGACTACGACAAGGCAAGAAAGAACTACTACGACTACCATACTGGATTAAAGTGGGGCGAATATTCAAACTACAACCTTTCCTTAAACACAAGCTATATCACTGAAGAAATGGCATGTGAACTCATTGCTACATATATTGAAAGCAGAACATACAAGTAGGGGTAAATGATATGAAAAAGGGTATTGATTGGGGAAAAGATATGAAGAAGTCAACAGGAGCCGGTAAAGCAATCCTCCTTGTATTCGGAGGAATGCTTGCGGCAGGTACTGCACTCACATATCTTACAGACAGAATCTTCACTGCTGTAAAGGGTGAAGAAGAAAAGAAAGAAGAAGTAAAGGAAGATAAAGAAGATGGCGAATAAAGGCACATACTATATTACAACACCAATATACTATCCAAGTTCCAACCTTCACATCGGACATACATACTGCACAGTAATGGCAGATGCTATGGCAAGATTCAAGCGTGCATCAGGATATGATGTAAGATTCCTTACAGGAACTGATGAACACGGTCAGAAGATTCAGACACTTGCAGATGAAAAGGGTGTAACACCACAGGAATATGTTGACAACATTGTTGCAGGAATAAAGGATCTCTGGAAGACAATGGAGATTTCATATGATGATTTCATCAGAACTACTGAAGACCGTCACATGAGACGTGTACAGCAGATTTTCATGAAGATCTATGAATCAGGAGATATCTACAAGGGACATTATGAAGGCCTTTACTGCACACCATGTGAATCCTTCTGGACAGAATCACAGCTTAAGGACGGAAAGTGTCCTGACTGTGGAAGACCAGTTGTAAAGGCTAAGGAAGAAGCATATTTCTTCAAGCTTTCAAAGTATTCGCAGAAGCTTCTTGATCTCTATGATGAACATCCTGAATTCCTTGAACCGGAATCAAGACGTAACGAAATGAGATCATTCATCGGCCAGGGTCTTGAAGACCTCTGCATTTCACGTTCAACATTTGACTGGGGTATTCCTGTTCCAGTAGATGAAAAGCATGTAATGTATGTATGGCTTGATGCTTTATCAAACTATATCACAGCTTTAGGATATCCAGAAGACAACGAACTCTACAACAAGTACTGGCCAGCTGATGTCCATCTTGTTGGTAAGGAAATCGTAAGATTCCACTCAGTTATCTGGCCTGCAATGCTTATGAGTGCAGGTATTCCTCTTCCAAAGAAGGTTCTTGGCCACGGCTGGATTCTTCTTGGTGGAGAAAAGGTATCAAAATCAAAGGCCGCAAAGGGAATGGATGTAATTGACCCTGTAATCCTTATTGAAAGATACGGAGTTGATGCACTTAAATACTTCCTCTTAAGAGAATACACATTCGGACAGGACGGAGCATTCACAAACGAAGTTCTTTTAAAGAGACTTAACTTTGACCTTGCAAATGACCTTGGAAACCTCGTATCACGTACAGTTTCCATGGTCGAAAAGTACTGTAACGGCGTAGTTCCAAAGGCAACTACAGAATCCGAATTTGATAAGGATTTAAGAAATATTGCAGTATCAGCACGCGACAAGGTTGAAAAGGAAATGGACAGCTTCCGTTTCAATATGGCTCTTGAAGAAATCTGGATTGTTATCCGTCGTGCAAACAAATATATCGACGAAACTGCACCTTGGGTTCTTGCAAAGGATCCTCTTAAGAAGGCTGAACTTGATACAGTAATGTACAACCTTGCTGAAGCATTAAGAGTAGTTTCTGTTCTTATTCATCCATTCATGCACACAACAAGTGCAAAGATCAGAGAACAGCTTGGATTAAACTACGAAATTCTCTGGGATGATGCAGTAAGATTCGATATGTCAGAAGGAAACACTGTAAAGAAGGGAGATGCAATCTTCCCTAGACTTGATATCGAAAAGGAACTTAAGGAACTTTCAGAAATCGCAGCAGAAATTGCAAGAAAGAAGCAGCTTCAGTCAGTAACTGACCCTGTTGAAAGAGCAATCCTTGAGTCTGTTCCTGTTGAAGTAAAGCCTGATATCGACTTCTCAGAATTTGAGAAGGTTGATATGAAGGTTGGTAAGATCATAAAGGCAGAACGTCATCCAAATGCTGACAAGCTTCTTGTTTTCAAGGTAAAGATTGGAACTGAAGTAAGACAGATCATTTCTGGTGTTGCAGGAAGCTACACTCCAGAAGAAATGCTTGGAAAGAATGTAATTGTTGTAATGAATCTCAAGCCTAGAAACCTTCGTGGTCTTGAATCACACGGCATGATTATCTATGCTGACAGTGACGACAAGGTTAAGTATGTAACAACAGAAGCAGAAGACGGTAACGGAGTACATTAATGTTATTCGATACACATACTCATCTTAATGATGAGTCATATACAAAGAACGAACTTGAAGCCTTAATCCAAGAGATTGAGGCTTCTCAATTATCATACGTAGTTGATGTAGGGGCAGACCTTCCTGGGTCAATCACTGCAATAGAGCATGCCTGCACCTATCCATGGTGCTATGCATCTGTTGGTATTCATCCTGAGTTTGCGGACAGAACAAAGGAAAGAGATATGGATACTGTCCTTGAACTTGCAAAGAATGAAAGGGTTGTTGCAGTTGGTGAAATCGGTCTCGACTATCACTACACAAAGGAATTCATAAAGGAACAGCAGTACTGGTTTATCCGCCAGATCGAAATTGCAAATACCTTAAGAAAACCTTTAATAATTCATTCCCGTGAAGCGGATCAGGATACGCTTGATATATTGAAAGCGCAGGGTGTATTCAGTAAAGAAAGAAAGTCATTCTTTAAGGATGGTCTTTCACATACTGTAATCCACTGCTTCAGTGGGTCTAAGGAACTTGCTCTGGAATATGTAAAGCTTGGTGCATATATCGGAGTTGATGGACCACTCACTTTCAGGAACAACAGAAAGACTGTTGAAGTGGTAAAAGCAGTACCACTTGACAGAATCGTAGTTGAAACTGATGCGCCATACCTTACACCTGAGCCATTCAGAGGAAAGAAAAACAAAGCTACAAATGTAGAATATGTTGTAAGAAAGGTTGCTGAAATCAAAGGCATATCCTATGAGGAAGCAGCCCGTGCAACCCTTGAAAATGGTAAGAACCTTTACTGTATAGATTAGAAATTGGAAAAGAAAGTCTTAAGTACAATCAAAGAACATGATCTTCTTGAAAAGGGAAAGAAGTACAATCTGGTCCTCGGTTTTTCCGGAGGTCCTGATTCTCTTGCCCTTTTTTCCTGTCTTTTTGAACTTTCAAAGGCATTTCAAAAGACAAAGGGTAAATACGGTTATGACCTTGTTATCTGGCCGGTACATGTGAATCACATGTTAAGAGGGGATGATGCAGAGCGTGACATGAGATTCTGTGAAGACTTTTCAAAGTCACTTTTTAGAGCATATCCTGATATGGTAAAACCATGCAGAACTGTTGTATTTGACTGCAGTGCATATGCAAAGGAAAATCATATGACAGATGAAGAGGCTGGAAGAAAGGTAAGATATGACTCCTTCTACGAAACAGCAAAGGAGCTTGAAAACCCTGTAATCTGTACTGCACAGAATATGAATGATCAGGCAGAAACAGTCCTTATGAGAATTATCCGTGGAACAGGACTTAATGGTCTTACAGGTATTCCATATATGAGATATGAAAGGGACATCCCTGTAATCCGTCCGCTTCTTAAAACTGAAAGAAGTGATATTGAAGAATATCTTAAGGAAAAGAACCTTACTCCATGTATCGACCACACAAACAGTGAAGAGATATATATGAGAAACAGAGTGCGACTTTCAGTTATTCCTGAACTCAAAAGTCTTAATCCATCTGTCCTTGATTCTCTTGTAAGACTCACTGATGCTCTGTCTCCGGTAAACGAATATATGAAAGCTGAAAGAGACAGATTCCTTTCGAAGGTGGATGGAACGGAGATTCATGTAAAGGAACTTGAAGGAATCCATCAGGCTCTCAGGTACGAAATATATATGGGACTTCTTGAAAGAGCAGGAATGACAGAAAATATTACCATGCTCAACCTGAAAAAGATAGATTCTCTTCTCGGCCCTACAGACCATAAGGTTACTGTAATAGAACTTTCAGGCGGATTCAGAGTTACTAAGGAAAAGAAGATTTTAAGCTTCTTTAAGGAGGTGTAGCATGAGATATATACTTGCAAGCGGTTCTCCAAGAAGAAGGGAACTGATGAAGGAAATTTCAGAGGATTTTGAAGTAACTGTATCGGATATTGATGAAAGAGCACTTGAAGAGGAACTGGAAAAGAGTTTCGCTTTTAAGGATATGCATGAGATGGCATGTCAAATGGTAAGGGAACTTTCAAAAAGAAAGGCTCTTGATGTATTTTCAAAGCTTCAGAGTGCAGATAATACTGTTGTAATCGGTGCAGATACTACAGTTGCACTTTCTGATGAAATCCTTGGAAAACCCAGGGACAGAGCTGATGCTGTAAGAATGCTCAAAAAGGAATCCATGGAGCATCAGACAGTATATACAGGAGTTACTCTTGTAAAGGAGAAAGATGGAAAACCTGTTACAAGAGCCTTTGTTGAAGAAACAGAAGTAATCTTTAAACCCCTTACTCCTTTACAGGAAGAGCGTATAGAAAAGTACTGTGATACAGACTCTCCCTATGACAAGGCTGGAGCCTATGGCATCCAGGATGAGAGCTCATCTCTTGTAGAAGGGTACATAGGAGACTTCAGTAATATCGTAGGTTTTCCTGTCAGCAGAGTAAAAAGGGAACTTGAATCATTTATTGTTGAAAATTAAAATGAACACACCAAAAATTGTTGTTTTTCACAAATATTTCACAAAACAACAATTTTTTTTATTGAGAGAATATCCTTTTTGTGGTATACTACTAAAACCAGATATTTTTTAACTTAAAAGAAGAGGTATATAAATTGAGAAAAAGAAGAAGTAATTTTGCATTCTATGTTGTAATTCTCATTCTGATCGTAGTACTCGGAAATGCATACAGAAATACAACAAGAAATGCCAACACAACTGAAGTACCACTTTCTGAATTCGTTCAGTACCTTAAGTATGAGCAGATTTCAGAAATTACTGTATCAGGAGTAACTCTTACAGGTAAGCTCAAGGGAGAAGAAAAGGTAGTATTTGCCTATGCACCATCCCAGTATGAGGTTGCACTTATCGACGAAGAGTATCTCATGCCACAGGTAGCAAACGGTACACTTAAATATGTGAGCCCTAAGCCAGTAACAGGAAGCTTCATGAGCATTCTGTCAACAGTTGCCATGATCGGTGTAATGGTCATGCTCTTCTATATGATGCTTGGCCAGGGTGGAAACAGACAGGCATTCCAGTTCGGTAAATCACGTGCAAGGATTTCTAAAGGGGATAAGAAAGTTACCTTCGATGATGTAGCCGGCTTAAAGGAAGAAAAAGTGGAACTTGAAGAAATCGTAGATTTCCTTAAGGATCCTAGAAAATACAAGGAACTCGGTGCCCGTGTTCCAAAGGGAATACTTCTTGTAGGCCCTCCAGGAACAGGTAAGACATACATTTCAAAGGCAGCTGCAGGTGAAGCAAATGTTCCATTCTTCACTATTTCAGGTTCTGACTTCGTAGAAATGTTTGTCGGTGTAGGTGCATCAAGAGTAAGAGACCTTTTTGAACAGGCAAAGCGTATGGCACCATGTGTAATCTTCATCGATGAAATTGATGCTGTAGGAAGAAAGCGTGGCGCTGGTATCGGTGGCGGCCACGATGAAAGGGAACAGACTTTAAACCAGCTCCTTGTTGAAATGGACGGTTTCGAAGAAAACTCTGGTATCATCGTACTTGCTGCAACAAACAGACCTGATATTTTAGACCCTGCACTTCTTCGACCAGGCAGATTCGATAGACAGATTGTAATCGGCCGTCCGGACGTAAAGGGAAGAGAAGAAATAATCCGTGTTCACGCAAAGAACAAGCCACTTGCTGACGACGTAACTCCAGAAGTAATTGCAAAGCGTACTCCAGGATTTACTCCTGCCGACCTTGAAAACCTTCTTAATGAAGCGGCACTGATTACTGCAAGAAGAAACGGAAGATTCATCCGTATGGAAGAAATCGAAGAAGCTACTACAAAGGTAATGGCTGGTCCTGCAAAGAAGTCAAGAGTAATCACTGAAAAGGAAAGAAAGCTTACTGCATACCATGAAGCTGGTCACGCAGTTGTAACACGTTCCATTCCAGGTTCAGACCCTGTTCACCAGGTTACAATCGTTCCACGTGGTCAGGCAGGCGGATACACAATGTACCTTCCTGAAAACGACTATTTCTTCAATACAAAGAAGGAAATGCAGAACTATATCGCTACATGCCTTGGCGGACGTGCTGCAGAAAAGCTCAAGCTTGATGATATATCAACTGGTGCTTCCAACGATATCGAAAAAGCAACTGATATCGCAAAGGGCATGGTAACAAAATACGGTTTCTCAGACATCCTTGGTACTGTAAACTATGCGTCTGCCGATGAAGTATTCCTCGGAAACGACATGACACAGCACAAGAACTATTCTGAAGAGACTGCAAAGGTAATTGATGCTGAAATCAGAAGAATCGTAAATGACGGTTATGAAACAGCATTAAAGATCCTTGAAGAAAAAGACGAAATTCTTGAACGTGTTGCAGAAGCACTTCTCCTTGTTGAGACACTTGATGCTGAACAGTTCGAAAAACTCTACACTGGCGAAATGACTGCCCAGGATGTAAAGGATGCAATCGACGAAGCAAAGAGAGTAAAGGAAGAAAAGGACAAGGAAGAAGCTCTTGAAAGCGCACGTATAAGAGCTGAAGAAGAAGAAAAGAAACAGGAAGGTCAGTACACTATAGATAATCCACTGCCAGAACAGAAGAAAGAACTTCCTAAGAGACTGTAGAGGTATGACTTATGAAAATGTCACTTTTAAATAATACAATCGTCCACCTTCTGAACTTTGAGAAATATTCAAATTTCCAGCAGGCACTTAAGGAAGCTGCCATTTCAAACGGCTTCCAGGTGATCCTTCTTTCTGAGGATTTCAATCCTCTTATTCTTGTTGAAACAAGACATGAAAAGACAATTGATGAAATTCTCTTCCGTTCAAAGCAGGCTGGTCTTGGCTACAGTGATTCATACAGATTCCTTGATGTGGATGGTATCAAGACATACTGGGGAACTGTTGAAATCAACAAGTCCAAGTATTATCTTTCCATCGTAGACAACGATGACAGATATGATGTGGAAGAAATCACAAGACTTGCTGAACTCATTGAACTTTCAATGGGTATGTGGAGATTTACTCCAGAACACGATGCAAGAGCTGAATTCGTAAAGGCACTTATCCGTGGAAACAAGTCTCTCGCATATACTATCCGTGATGAAATAGGACTTAAGGATGATGATATCGTTTCTGTATTCTGTGCAAAGAATATCACAGAAGAGGAAGGTCAGGTTATCCTTGACAAGTATGTGGAAAAGGGACTCTTCGAAATCATCAAGATTTCAGAAGACAATGAAAAATATGGTGTGATTCTCAAGGGAAAGAAGCTTAAGAGCACAGATAACGAAAAGGATATGGCTCTCCGTTTCTTTGATGAAATCAAAGGAAACAAGCAGGTAAGAATATTCCATGTAACAGGAGTTGAAGGAGTTGAAAGTGCAGCAGATGCATTCAGACTCATCAGTGAAACATCCTTCTTCGTTGAAAGTGTATTCCCATTCAAGAGAGTATTCACAAAGTATGAACTGGTAATGATTTCAAACTGCATTTCAATCCAGATTCAGGGTGGTCTTTTAAGAAAGAACTATTCTGAACTCCTTGAACCATTCAAGAGAGACAAGGACAACAAGTCTAAGCAGCTCCTTGAAACACTTGAAACCTTCGTACTTGATGCCGGCATGAATGCCAACAAGACATCAGACATTCTTGGAATTCACGCAAATACCGTTCAGTACAGACTTAAGAAGATCAATGACATCCTTGGTGTGGAAATTACAGGAAACCGTGTAATTCCAGGACTTACACTTGCCCTTGCACTTCGCAGACTTGAGAACAAAGTAAACTAGAATAACTGTATCCCAGAAATGGGATACAGTTTTAACTTTAAATGAGAGAATTAAGAATAAGAGACGTACAGTTTGATAATCCTTTTGCACTGGCTCCTCTTGCAGGTATTACTGATGCACCATTCAGAAGAATCTGCAGCATGATGGGGGCCTCCTTTACGTGGTCAGAAATGATTTCAGCAAAAGGGCTGTACTATAACGATAAAAGCACAGAAACTCTTCTTTCCATACTTCCTGGAGAAGGTAAGGTCAATTTCCAGATTTTCGGGTCTGATACTGAAATAATGGAGCTTATGGCTGAAAAACTTAATGAAAGAGATAATGTTCTCCTGGATATCAATATGGGATGCCCTGTACCTAAGATTGTAAAAAACGGGGAAGGGTCAGCTCTTCTGAAGGATCCCGACAGGATTTATCAGATTGTAAAGGCAGTATCAGAAAAAAGCACCAAGCCTCTTACATGCAAGATCCGCCTCGGATTCAATGATGAAAGCATAAACTACCTTGATACAGCGGATGCCATATTTTCTGGTGGTGGAGAAGCAGTCTGCCTTCATGGAAGAACGAGAGAACAGTACTACGAAGGTAAAGCAGACTGGAGTGCAATAGGAAAGCTTAAAGAGAAATTTCCTGATAAGGTAATAATAGGGAACGGGGATGTAACTGATACTGAAAGTGCCTTCAGAATGATGGATGAAACAGGATGCGACTTTGTACTGATTGGTCGAGGTGCTCTTGGCAATCCATGGCTCTTCAGGGACCTTAAATTGGCCTATGAGAGAGTTAAAACAGGAGAAGGCTCCATTTATCAGAGATATCTTTCCGCCCTTAAAAACGGCGAATTTGAGCCAAATGAAGTAGACCTTGAAGAAAGAAAAAATATGATTATAAGGCAGCTCAATGACACTGCAGAACTTAAAGGAGAGTACTCCGCAGTCCGTGAAATGAGAAAGCATATAGGGTGGTACATAAAAGGCTTCAAGGGTTCTGCAAAATTAAGAGGCGTAATTAATACTATTGATGATATAGATGAATTAAGGAGTAGAATATCATGTCTTTAGAGAGAATTACTGAATATTTCAGAAAACTTAATATGGAAGACCGTATATCAGTATTTGATGTATCATCAGCAACAGTAGACCTTGCAGCAGAAGCTTTAGGAGTCGATGGTGCACTGATCTGCAAGACTCTTTCTTTCAAGGGACCTGACAATACCTGTATCCTTGTTCAGGCAGCAGGTGACACAAAAATAGACAATCACAAATTCAAGGAAACCTTTGGACTTAAAGCAAAGATGCTTTCAGGAGATGAGGTTTATGAATATACAGGATTCAGAATCGGAGGCGTATGTGCCTTTGACATAACGAACCCTGATGTAAAAATATATGTAGATGAATCTGTAAAGAGATTCGAATATATCTATCCCGCATGTGGCTCTTCAAACTCAGCAGTGAGACTTACACCAGACGAACTGTTTACATGCTCAAAAGCAATTTCATTTGTAGATGTATGTAAACTTAAAGAGGAGTAGCAATGGGTGAAAAAATCGATGCAAATATTCAGGTAAAGAAGAAGGTTTCAGTTAAGAAGGAACTGCTGTCACTGTTTCTTCTTACAGTATCTGCAGCAATATATGCTTTTAACCTTAAGTCATTTATACGTGCAGGTTCTCTTGTTCCTGGAGGATTTTCAGGACTTGCAGTACTCATTCAGACTGTATTCAAAAGGTTCTTAAGTGTGGAACTTCCATATTCACTTATCTATCTTCCACT
This sequence comes from Clostridia bacterium, assembly GCA_024403065.1. GTDB lineage: Bacteria > Bacillota > Clostridia > Peptostreptococcales > Anaerovoracaceae > JAKSSM01. The sequence continues at coordinate 19,223 of JAKSSM010000014.1, forward strand.
TAATGCAATACCTGCATATATCTGCCTTATTAGTGTTGGAAAGAGATTTACACTCTATTCCATCTACCATATCGTAGTATCTTCACTTCTTACAGATATTATTCCAAAGGTACCTATTACATCAGATATTCTTCTTATCTGTGATACCAGCCTTAATATTCTTAACAACCTCAAATGATGTACACATTGAGTGATCAAGGTTATTATATCTGTGCTGACCATTACGACCTACACAATAAAGATTATCAATTGCACTTAAATATGCTACAAGAGCATCAATCTGTGAGGAAGTATCAAAATAAGCTG
>JAKSSM010000140.1 GCA_024403065.1 Clostridia bacterium
GTTTAAGATCTGCTGAATTGGCCATGTAGCTGCAGTAGCAAGTACCATTACGAAGATTACTGCTGCACCCATACCTACTGCTGAGTCTAACTTCTTTGATACGCCAAGGAATGGACAAATACCAAGGAACTGAGCCAGGATACAGTTGTTAACTAAAATTACTGATAATAAAATTGTTAAGATTCCCATTATGCTTCAGCTCCTTCCTGATTACACTTATCCTGAGTGCAAACGTTCTTCATTGAGCAGCCAGCACATCCGAATTCCTTCTTAACTACCTTACCGTCTGTAAAGAAGTTTACAACTGCGATAAGGCAAGCGAATACGAAGAATCCGCCTGGAGCAAGAGCAATGATCATGAATGGATTTTCAACCATGAAGTTGCAGATTGCGTGTCCGAAGAATGTACCAGCACCAACGATTTCTCTGATAAGACCCATTACTCCAAGAGTAAGAGTGAAACCGATACCCATTCCAAGTCCGTCTAATGCTGAATCGAAAACACCATTCTTGCTTGCGAACATTTCTGCTCTACCAAGGATGATACAGTTTACTACGATCAGTGGAATGAAGATACCAAGTGATGCGTAAAGTGATGGAACGAATGCCTGAAGTAAGAACTGAACTACTGTTACGAAACCAGCGATTACTACGATGTAGCAAGGGATTCTTACCTTATCAGGAATGATGTTCTTTAAAATTGAAATTACGATGTTTGAGCATACAAGTACTGCTGTAGCAGCGATACCCATACCTAAACCGTTAATAGCTGAACTTGTTGTAGCAAGTGTAGGACATGTACCAAGTAATAATACAAGTACTGGGTTTTCTTTGATTATGCCCTTAGTTAAGATGCTTAATTTACTTGTCTTTTCCATTATTTAGCACCTCCTACTGCTGCTGCCTGGTCTAAAGCAACCTTGATACCATAGTGTACACCGTTTGATGAGATTGAAGCACCTGAAACGTAAGTTGTACCTGTTCCAGCCTTTGCTTCATCCTTAGCTGCGTAGCACTGTAATTCTGAAATACCGATGTACTGCTTAAGATATTCAGGGTCATGAGCCTTTGTACCAAGACCTGCTGTATCTGCGTGGTTAGTAACTACAACGCCTGTGATAGCGCCTTCTGCGTCGATACCGATCATTTCAGTAAGGTCTCCACCGAATGACTTAGTAACTACTGTGATTACCATACCAGCGCCGTTATCTGCTGTGAATACATCCTTAACGTGAGCCTTTTCAGCTTCTACAAGTTCGCCTGTGTATTCTGTGAATGAATCTGCATCAGCAAGTAATGCGATTCTGTTAGCATCTGCTGTTGCCTTGTCATTTGCTTCAATTACAGGAGCTGTTACGCTGTTTGTAACTGCAAGAGCAAGTGTGATTACAAGACAGATAATTGAAAGTACAAGTACAGGTGCTATATATTCTTTAAAAGTATTGTTCTTACCTTCCATTATTTAGCACCTTCTTTCTGTTCATACTTCTTAACCATCTGCTTAGTTGTAAGCTGATCGATAAGTGGAGTAAGGATGTTCATTAATAAGATTGAGAATGATACGCCTTCTGGATATGCGCCCCAAAGTCTGATAACCATTGTAAGAACGCCGCATCCGACACCGAAGATAACCTTACCCATTGTAAGAGTTGGAGTTGTAACATAGTCTGTAGCCATGAAGATTGCACCAAGCATAACACCACCAGCAAGGATGTGGAAAATTGCCATGCCGAATACGCCCTTATCTGCTGCACATTCTGGAACGCCTGCTGCTGCATAGTAGATTAATGCAATAACAAATACTGTTCCGATGAAGCAAGCTGGGATGATTGGTGAGATGATCTTCTTCCATACAAGGAATGCGCCACCGATTAATAATGCGATTGCACTAACTTCACCCATTGAACCGCCGATTGTTCCGATAAACATTGAAACGTTTGAAGGAAGTTCGCCAGCATTTTCTGCAAGTACTCCAAGAGGAGTAGCGCCAGTAACAACGTCAGCTGTCTGCTGAGCCTTTGGAAGAGGCCATGTTGTCATAGCTGTTGCATATGAGATGAATAATACGATTCTTGCTGTGATTGCAGGGTTAACAAAGTTCTTACCAAGTCCACCGAATAACTGCTTAACGATAATGATAGCAACGAAGCATCCGATGATTGCAATCCAGATTGGAAGTCCTGAAGGCACGTTGAATGCGATCAGTGTTCCTGTTAATGCTGCTGATAAATCCATTGCAGTCTGTTCCTTCTTCATAAGAACATTCCAGCAAGCTTCGAAAGCTACTGAAGCAATGATACATACAGCTGTAAGAAGAAGTACTCTAGGTCCGAATACTACTGTACTTACTACTAATGCAGGAGCAAGTGCAGCCATAACCATAAGCATTGTCTTCTGTGTGTCTAAAGTTGTATGAATGTGAGGACCCTGTCCTACTAAAAGGTTAGTATTATAATTCTTTTCCATATTAGTTTCCAGCCTCCCTTACAAGTCCTTTACCAAGCTTGTTCATGAAGATAAGAGGTCTGTGAGCTGGGCAGATGAATGAGCAGCTTCCGCATTCCATACACTGCATTACTCTTAATTCCTTAAGCTTATCAACGTCCTTCTGTTCATATGCTGCTGCAAGTGCAAATGGCATAAGTTCAAATGCACATACAGAGTGGCATCTTGCACAGTTAATACAAGCTGTTTCCTTAGGGAAAGCTCCCATTTCTTCTCCAAATGCAAGGATAGCACTGTTGTACTTTACGATACCAACTGCATCTGATGCAATTGTTCTACCCATCATAGGTCCGCCAAGTACGATCTTCTTAACAGGCTTCTTGTATCCGCCGCAGAACTGTACGATATCGTATACAGTTGCGCCGATTGGAGCCTTAACGTTCTTAGGTTCAGCAATAGCATCACCATCAACTGTTACAGTCTTTAAGATGTATGGCATACCTGTCTGAAGGTAAGCACCAACTGCTGCTACAGTTGTAACGTTTGAAAGAATGATTCCAAGCTGTGCAGGAAGCACGCCGGCATTCATAGTCTTTCCTGTGATTTCATATACAAGAACTCTTTCAGCTCCCTTAGGGTATCTTGACTGAAGAGTGAATGTATGCATTCTGTCGTCTAATCCCTTTTCCTTGAATAATCTGTCGAGGTTAGCGATAGCTTCTGGCTTGTTTTCTTCGATTCCAACATAGCCCTGCTTAAGGTCTAACCACTTCATGATCTGTTCCATACCATAGATAAGGTTTTCAGCATCATCGATCATAGTTCTGTTGTCGCATGTGATGAATGGTTCGCATTCTGCGGCATTGATGATTAATGTGTCAACCTCTTCAAGGTTCTGAGGATTGTACTTTACGTGTGTAGGGAATGATGCACCACCAAGTCCTACTACGCCACTTGCTCTTACTGCCTTTACAAAGTCAGCGTGGCTGTTTACTTCTGGAACTGCGATTCCTTCGTAAACTTCCTGTTTCTTGTCAGTTTCGATAACAACTACCTGAACTTCGCCGCCCATGCCGCCTCTTTCAGTTTCAATTCCAGTAACAACACCTGAAACTGATGAATAGATAGGGGCACTGATGAATGCGTCAACATCACCGATTAACTGGCCAACCTTAACTTCATCACCCTTCTTTACAAGAGGCTGACAATGCTTACCAATATTGTGTGACATTGCGATTCTTACTACGTCAGGAATAGGCATCTCAACTGCAACACAATTAGCCGTATTCTTATAATGCGGTGTCTTTGCGCTGTTTAAATGCTTCTTTTGACTCATTTTCTAGTAAAACCTTCCTTTCTACTTAATCTAAGTAGCTAATAAATACTCAGACTATTATGTCTGACAAACAAAATAGTTCCGACCAACTACATGGTCAAAGGCGTAGTAAGCCCATAAAAGGGCATAATATACCAATAATGATAATAGCACATAAAACCCATAGTTTTCAACATATTACTGCATTTTTTAAATTATTTTAAATGGGTTTGTTTTCTAATACCCATATAACCTTTACTTCACTAAAGTAAAAAAACAGGTTCCTTACGGAACCTGCCCAGAACTATATTATTTGTTTTCACCTCTATGTAAAACCTTATCTACAATCAGTTCCATAAGTGATGGTGTTGTTTCAGTTACTTCACCATAGTTTACAGAACCTTCATGGTCTCCTGCTATAAGGTCAACAATAGTTTCTTCAATCTCAAGATTTTCTTCGTATTCAATCTCATCAAGAGTA
>JAKSSM010000141.1 GCA_024403065.1 Clostridia bacterium
TATCTGCAGGAGATCCAATGATTGGTGAACTCATTGCTGAAGCTATGGAAAAGGGAGGAAAGGACGGAGTAATCACTGGTGAAGAATCCAAGTCCCTTGGAACTACACTTGAAGTAGTAGAAGGTATGGAATTTGACAGAGGATACCTTTCAGCATATATGGCATCAGATTCAGAAAAGATGGAAGCTGTTCTTGATAACCCAATGATTCTTATCACTGACAAGAAGATTACAAACATCGCTGATATCATTCCAATCCTTGAAGAAGTAATGAAGCAGGGAAGAAAGATCTTAATCATTGCTGAAGATATTGAAGGCGAAGCACTTGCTACACTTGTAGTAAACAAGCTTAGAGGAATCATCGACTGTGTAGCTGTAAAGGCTCCAGGCTTCGGTGACAGAAGAAAGGCTATGCTTGAAGATATCGCAATCCTTACTGATGGTACATACATCTCATCAGACCTTGGATACGAACTTAAGGAAATAACTCTTGACATGCTTGGAACTTGTCAGACTGCAAAGATCAACAAGGAAACAACAGTTCTTGTTGGTGGTGCTGGAGACAAGGAAGAAGTTAAGGCAAGAATTGCTGGTATCAAGTCACAGATTGAACAGGCTACATCTGACTATGACAGAGAAAAGCTTCAGGAAAGACTTGCAAAGCTTTCAGGAGGTGTTGCAGTAATCAAGGTTGGTGCTGCTACTGAAACTGAATTAAAGGAAAGAAAGTTAAGAATTGAAGACGCACTTAATGCTACAAAGGCAGCAGTTGAAGAAGGTATCGTTCCTGGCGGTGGAGTTGCTCTTGTAAATGTAATTCCTGATGTTACAGCATATGTTGAAACACTTTCAGGTGACAGCAAGACAGGAGCAAAGATTATCGAAAGAGCTCTTGAAGAACCTGTAAGACAGATTGCTGCAAACGCTGGTCTTGAAGGATCAGTAGTTGTTGCTGAAGTAAAGAAGCAGGATAAGGGATTCGGACTTAACGCTCAGACTGAAGAATATGTTGATATGATCAAGGCTGGTATCGTTGACCCTGCAAAGGTTACACGTTCAGCACTTCAGAATGCTGCATCCGCATCAGCTATGCTCCTTACAACAGAAGCAGGTATCGTTGATATCAAGGAACCAGTTCCACCAGTAGCACAGATGCCACAGGGCGGAATGGGCATGATGTAAATTTTAATGGAGACTACAAAAAGTAGTCTCCTTTTTGTATACATATTTTGTATTTAAATACAAAAAACCCTTGAATACATACTAAATAGTGTAGTATAATAGAAAAAATTTTCATAAAAATTCAATTAGAAAAGGGAGAGAGACATGTTTTGTTACGAAGAACCATCAAGAACATTTAACGAGTATCTTTTAGTACCAGGATACACATCAAAAGAATGCATTGTAGAAAACGTATCACTTAAAACACCAATCACAAAGTTCAAGAAGGGTGAAGAACCTGCCCTTACAATGAACATTCCACTTGTATCAGCTATCATGCAGGCTGTTTCAAACGATGGACTTGCAGTAGCACTTGCAAAGGAAGGTGGTGTATCATTCATCTTCGGATCACAGAGTGTTGAAAACCAGGCTAAAATGGTTAAGAAGGTTAAGGACAACAAGGCTGGATTCGTAGTAAGTGATTCAAACTTAAGACCAGACCAGACATTAAGAGATGTAGTTGAATTAAAGGCACAGAAGGGCCACTCAACAATTGCTATCACTGAAGATGGTACAGCTGATGGAGCACTTGTTGGTCTTGTTACATCAAGAGACTACAGAGTATCACGTATGGACCTTGATACAAAGATTACAGAATTCATGACACCATTTGATAAGCTTATCTGCGGAAAGAGCGGTATTTCTCTTTCAGAAGCTAATGATATCTTATGGGATCACAAACTTAATGCACTCCCAATAATTGATGACAATAGAAAACTTGTTGCTTTCGTATTCAGAAAGGACTACGATTCCCACAAGTCAAATCCAAATGAAATCCTTGACGATCAGAAGAGATATATCGTTGGTGCCGGTATCAACTCACGTGACTACAAGGAAAGAGTTCCTGCTCTTGTAGAAGCAGGTGCTGACATCCTCTGCATCGACTCATCTGAAGGATATTCAGAATGGCAGAAGGAAACAATCGAATGGATCAGAGAAAAGTATGGCGACACTGTAAAGGTAGGAGCTGGTAACGTAGTAGACGGTGAAGGTTTCAGATACCTTGCTGATGCTGGTGCAGACTTCGTTAAGATTGGTATCGGTGGAGGTTCCATCTGTATCACTCGTGAACAGAAGGGTATCGGACGTGGACAGGCTTCAGCTGTTATGGATGTAGCACGTGAAAGAGACAAGTACTTTGAAGAAACTGGTGTATATGTACCAATCTGTTCAGACGGAGGTATCGTATATGACCACCATATGACTTTAGCACTTGCAATGGGAGCTGACTTCCTTATGCTTGGAAGATACTTCGCTAGATTCGATGAGTCCCCTACAAACAAGCTCAATATCAACGGAAACTACGTTAAGGAATACTGGGGTGAAGGTTCAAACAGAGCTCGTAACTGGCAGAGATATGACTTAGGTGGAGACCCAAGAATGAAGTTTGAAGAAGGTGTTGACTCATATGTACCATATGCAGGATCCCTTCACGACAACGTAAACCTTTCACTTCTTAAGGTTAAGTCAACAATGTGCAACTGCGGTGCACTTTCCATCAAGGAATTACAGGCAAAGGCTAAGCTTACACTTGTATCTGCAACTTCAATTGTTGAAGGTGGCGCACACGACGTTATCTTAAAGGATACATCATCAAACGTTATCAAATAGTAATATCAGATAGAGGTAAATTTTATGGCAATCAGCAAAGAAAACACTCGTCCAGCTGAAATGGAAAGAGTAGTAACAAAGGAGCTCGCAGAAAAGTTCATCGAAGAACAGGTTGCAGCAATCAGAGCACAGGTTAAGGATGGAAAGGTTCTCCTTGCATTATCAGGTGGAGTTGACTCATCAGTATGTGCAGCTTTAATCTCAAAGGCAATCGGCAAGAATCTTGTATGTGTACATGTAAACCACGGCTTGCTCAGAAAGGGTGAACCAGAACAGGTTTGCGAAGTATTCGGAAAGCAGTTCGATGCACAGCTTGTATATGTAGATGCAGTTGACAGATTCCTTGACAAGCTTAAGGACGTTTCAGAACCAGAAACAAAGAGAAAGATTATCGGAAAGGAATTCATCGAAGTATTTGCTGAAGAAGCAAAGAAACTTGAAGGAGTTGCCTTCCTTGGACAGGGTACAATCTACCCAGATATTCTTGAATCAGATGGAGTAAAGGCTCACCACAACGTTGGTGGACTTCCAGAAGACCTCAACTTTGAACTTGTTGAACCAGTAAAGTTCTTATACAAGGATGAAGTTAGATGTGTAGGTTCAGCTTTAGGACTTCCTGATGAAATGGTCTACAGACAGCCATTCCCAGGTCCAGGACTTGGTGTTAGATGCGTTGGTGCAATCACAAGAGACAGACTTGAATCTCTCCGTGAAGCTGATGCAATCGTAAGAGAAGAAATCGGAAAGCTTCCTGTAACTCCATGGCAGTATTTCTGTGCAATTCCTGATTTCACTTCAACAGGAATCAAGGATGGCAAGAGATACATGGGATGGGCAGTTGTTATAAGAGCTGTCAACACAGTTGATGCTGTAACAGCTACAGTTCCTGAAATTCCTTGGAACGTACTCTGCACAATCCGTGACAGAATCGTTGCTACAGTTCCAGGCGTAAACCGTGTTCTTTTTGATCTTTCTGAAAAACCGGTTGCTACAATTGAGTGGGAATAATAGCAAAAATCCCGGAAAGCCTTGAAAACACTGGGGTTTCTGAATTTGAAAATCTCTTTTGATAATAATTTGATAACAGAACTCTGAATGAGCATTATTCTTCGTACCAAGTGGTTTTGGGGTAAAGAATGATTCCAAGAGGTGTTCGAAAGGTATC
>JAKSSM010000142.1 GCA_024403065.1 Clostridia bacterium
ACTTACAACAAAACCAATAAGCTTGACTGATGGTATTGAAAGACTTTTCTCACCACTGAGGAAAATAATACCAACTCATGAAATTGCCATGATGATGAGTATCGCTCTCCGTTTCATCCCAACACTTCTCGATGAAACAAACAAGATCATGAAGGCTCAGCAGGCAAGAGGTGCAGACTTTGAATCAGGTAACCTCATCAAAAGAGTAAAGGCTCTTGTTCCAATCCTTGTACCACTCTTCATTTCAGCTTTCAGAATTGCGCAGGATCTTGCTCTTGCCATGGAAGCCCGTGGATATCACGGTGGTGAAGGAAGAACAAGAATGCATGAGATGAAGTACAGAGGAAGAGACTTCCTTTCCTTCGCAATCCTTATTCTTTCACTTGCAGGAGTAATACTCCTTAATATGTACATGTAATGAGACAGAGAACCATAAAGAATCTTGATGAAAAGCTTTCAATGAATGCCAAATACCGTGTCCTAAGCCCTGAAGAACTTAAAGGGAAATGGCACGAGGAATTCGGAAATACCAATCCTGTACATATAGAGATAGGTTCCGGTAAAGGCAAATTCATAACATCCATGGCTAAAAAGAATCCTGATATAAACTATATCGCATTCGAGGGTCAGGATGATGTGTCACTTCGCATCATGGAGAAGGCATTAAGCGAAGAGATTACAAATGTAAGAATAGTAATTGCATTTGTACAGGATCTCCATGAATATTTCGAAGATGAGGAAATTGATGGAGTATACCTAAGCTTCAGTGACCCATGGCCAAAGGGAAGACACGCAAAAAGAAGGCTTACATATCATAAGAGAATAGAAAACTATATAGATGTAATGAAGGAAGGTTTCATTGAATTCAGAACAGATAACGAAGACCTTTTTTCATTCAGTCTTGAAGAACTGAACCTCCTTGGAATTAAGCCAAAGGAAGTCAGTTATGATTTCAAGGCAGAAATAACCACAGAATATGAAGACAAATTCAGCAGTATGGGTAAAAACATACTGCATTACAGAGTAGAGTTTTAAGAAAGGAGTTAATATATGAAGATAGAACTTAAACACGAGCTGAAGGATAACTTCTTAGGTGTACAGACAACATCAGACCTGAATAAGGTAATTTATCTCAATCAGTATCCAACCCTTGTAAGACTGGAAGAAGCATATGCTGACAAGCGTATTGTTGAACTTGCATCAACTATTGCAAAGTCCGGAAAACGTATCATTCTCATTGCTGGACCATCAAGCTCCGGAAAGACAACTTTTACAAAGAAGCTTTGCGTTCACCTTGCAGTAAATCATCTTCAGCCACTCTATTTATGCACAGATGACTATTTCGTTAACCGCGAGGATACACCACGTGACGAAAATGGAGAATACAACTTTGAGGACCTTGATGCAGTTGATGTAGATCTTTTCAATAAAAACCTCAAGGGACTTTTAAACGGAGATGAAGTAGACCTTCCTGTATTTGATTTCAAGGAAGGAAGAAAGGTCTTTGGAACAAGAGTTACAAAGATGGAAGAAGGACAGCCAATTGTTATTGAAGGAATTCATGCACTTAACGATGCACTTACTCCACTCTTCAAGAACTCTGAAAAGTTCAAGATATATATCTGTCCAACACCATCCATCAAGACTGATACATCCGTTGGTCTTGAACCAGATGACTTCAGAATCCTCCGCCGTATTTCACGTGACGCTGCAACACGTGGACATTCCGCAGAAGCAACAATCAAAGCCTGGGGAAAGGTAAGAGCAGGTGAAGTAAAGAATATTATCCCTTATGCAGAGAGTGCAGACTACTATTTCAATTCCTCACTCATTTATGAAATATGTGTACTTAAGAAGCACGTATGGCCATTATTACAGGATATTTCACCAAAGAGTGTTGAATTCGAAACAGCCTGGAGACTCATGGAATTCTTAAGAGGATTTGAATCATATGACGATGATTCAATCGTACCATCAGATTCAGTATTGAAGGAGTTTATCGGCGGAAGCCTTTATGTGGACTAAAAAATGAGAGTACTTGTAATTGGCGGAATTGTAATTGATATTGAGGGAAGCCCAAACCACAAGCTTCTCTATCACGATTCCAATCTTGGGAAAATCAAGATCAAAAGCGGTGGTGTAGGAAGAAACATCGCTGAAAACATGTGTAAGCTTGGAGTAGATACATCCATGCTTTCATATATAGGGAATGACGAAATGGGTCATGCTGCAGTTGACGGCCTTATTGCAATGGGAGTTGACACAAGTCATATCTTTGTTGCACCAGACAGGCGTACTGCCATGTACCTTTCAATCCTTAATCACGAAAATGATATGGAACTTGCATTAAATGATATGGAGGTTATAAAGGAGATTACAATTGACCTTTTAAAGGAACACATGGAATATATCCGCTCCTTTGATATAATCCTTCTTGATGCAAACCTTGAAGAGGAAGTGCTTGTATATCTCTGTGAAAACCTCAAGGACAAGAAGATTGTCTGTGACACAGTATCAGCTGCAAAGGCTGTAAGGGTAAAAAGTATCCTCAAATATCTTTATGCAATAAAGCCAAATGCTCTTGAAGCAGAAATCCTCACAGGCCTTGAAATAGAAGGTGAAGAGGGAGTTATGCTTGCAGGAAAGAAACTCCTTGAACTGGGAGTAAAAAAAGCCTTTATCACACTTAACAAGGATGGTGTGTACTATATAGATGAAAACGATTCCGGTTTTTTAAGACCAAGAGAAAACCTGAAAATCTTAAGTGCAACCGGTGCAGGTGACAGCTTTACAGCATCAATCATCATGGGACTTACAGAAGAAAGACCGATAAAGGAAATAGCTAAGTTAGGAATGGCTGCAGCAGAAATCACTATGGAAAGTGCAGACTCTGTAAGCGGCTTTATGAACAGAGAATCAGTTTTAGAAAGAGGTAAATTGAATGATCGATAAGAAGTATTTAGACATTAAGCCAGAAGTAGCAGAAGCATTAAAGGCTGGAAAGCCAGTTATCGCCCTTGAATCAACAATCATTTCCCACGGTATGCCATACCCAAAGAATGTTGAAACTGCACTTGCTGTAGAAAAGGTAATCAGAGATGCAGGTGTTATGCCAGCTACAATCGCTATCATCAATGGTATGATCAAGATTGGCTTAACTGAAGAAGAAGTTGAATATATGGCAACTGCTAAGAACGTACTCAAGGTTTCCCGCAGAGACTATCCACTCGTTCTTTCACAGAAGCTCGATGGAGCTACAACAGTAGCAGGTACTATGATGGCTGCAGAAGCTGCAGGAATCAACCTTTTCGTAACAGGTGGTATCGGTGGTGTTCACCGTGGAGCTGGAGAAACTCATGATATCTCAGCTGACCTTGAAGAATTAAAGAATACAAACGTTGCAGTAGTATGCGCAGGATGCAAGTCAATTCTTGATATCCCAGGAACACTTGAATATCTTGAAACATCAGGAGTACCTGTAATCACTTATGGTGCAGATGAATTCCCAGCATTCTTCTCACGTGAATCAGGAAAGCCTGCTGACTGCAGACTTGATTCAACAAAGGAAATCGCTGAACTCATCAAGACAAAGTATGATGCAGGATTAAACGGTGGTGTACTTGTTGCTAACCCAATTCCAGTTGAAGATGAAATTCCATTCGAAAAGATGGACGCTGTAATTCAGCAGGCTTTAAAGGAATGCGATGAACAGGGAATCACAGGAAAGAGAATTACTCCATTCCTCCTTTCAAAGGTTAAGGACTTAACTGAAGGAAAGAGCCTTGAAGCAAACATCAAGCTTGTTTTAAACAACGCAAAGGTTGGAGCTGAAATCGCAAACAATTTCTAGAGAATTGATAATGAAGACAGCGTACGCTGTCTTCTCTTTTTAAGGAGCATAAAATGAAAAACATAAAACGAATCTTATCCCT
>JAKSSM010000143.1 GCA_024403065.1 Clostridia bacterium
TATAATTATTTTGTATGCTTTAGAGGAGGTACAGACATTGGGATTCAGTGATTTTCAGAACATTTTGCCAAATATTTCAGTGACTGACATACTGGATATTCTGCTTGTTGCATTCATAATATATAAGCTCCTTGGTTTCATTCAGGCTACACGTGCGTGGCAGCTTGCAAAGGGAATCATATTCTTTATATTGGCAACACTTGTTTCTCAGTGGCTCCATCTTTATACACTTCACTGGATTCTTTCAGGATTGACTACAATCGGTGCTATCGCCCTTGTTGTCCTCTTCCAGCCTGAACTCCGTCGTCTTCTTGAAAACCTGGGAGGAAACAGATTAAGAAACTTCGTAGTTGGAGCAGACAGTTCTGAAACAGCTCATATGGCTAAGGAAATATGCAACGCAGTTACATATCTTTCAAAGACAAGAACAGGTGCTCTTATTGTAATCGAAAGAAATACTACTCTCGATGACGTAGTTGAAACTGGTACTGTAATCAATGCCCAGATTTCTGATGAAATCCTTGAAAACGTATTCTATGAAGGTGCTCCACTTCATGATGGTGCGGTAATCATCAGAAGAAACAGACTTCATGCTGCAGGATGCGTACTTCCACTTACACAGAACAAGTCTCTTCCAAAGGAACTTGGTACAAGACACAGAGCTGGTATCGGTATGAGTGAAAATTCAGACTGCTATTCTATCATCGTATCTGAAGAAACAGGAATTGTTTCTGTTGCTGAAGGCGGTGTTATCAGAAGAAAGCTTGAACCTGAAGAAATCGAAAAAGAAATCCTCAAGATGTATGTTACTGAAGAGGATACAAACAATCCAAGTTTAGAAATGATCAAGAAAATGACAAGGAGAATAAAAGATGTTAAGAGATAAGAGAATCAACTTTGTCCTTGCCCTTGTTCTTGCAGTAATCCTCTGGGGATATGTATTCGGTCAGAGCGATTCAACAATCAAAACAACAGTAAAGGATATACCTGTTATGCTTCTGAATGAGGACTCCTTATCAGAAAGAGACCTTGCGATTTCATATCAGGAATTTGACAAGATAAATATTACATATTCAAGTAAGAGATCCGTTACAAGCAAGGTAAACAAGAGCGACTTCTCTGTAACAGGTGATCTCCTTGGACTTGAAGAGGGAAGTACAACATTACGACTCAGAATCAATGCTCCTGATGATGTTACAGTATCAGGAATGAGTGCGCAGGTACTTCGTATAACAATAGAAAAATCAACTACCCATGAAAAAGATGTGGAAGTTATGATTATAAACGACAAGAGTGACAAGACTGAACCATATGTTGTTCAGACTAGTTTAAGCAAGGTTCAGGTAACAGGTGCGGCATCTCTTGTTGACAGTGTAACAAAGGTTGCAGCAAAACTTGATGCAAAGAAAGTTACAGAAGAAATGCAGGCCTTCAACGTTGAACTTGTTCCACTGGACAAGGTAGGAAATGTTGTAAACGGTCTTGAACTTTCTTCAGAAAATATCTCAATCACAGCAAAACTTGTAAATAAAAAGACTGTACCACTTACCATTGAAGTAATTGGTGAAGAGTCTCAGAGATTCAGCAGAAAGGCAACATATCCTCATGCTGTTACAATAAAGGGCAGTGATGAAGACTTAAAGAATGTTACAGAAATAACAGCTAAGCCTGTAGAAATATCAGATATCTATACAACAACAGAGCTTCCAATTATGCTCAATCTTCCAGGCGATACAATGCTTGCAAGTGACTCATCAGATATTTCACTGGTTGTAACTGTTCAGAGAGCATCAATCAAGACTCTTCAGTTTGAGTCCCTTGATATTGTTGCAAATGGTGTAAGTGCTCAGAACACCGTTTCCTATGAAGGTCTGGATATTCTCCTTACCATCGCAGGACCTTCATCTGAAATCGATTCAGTAGATGAAGGAGACATCAGGCTCTCTGTAGATGTTTCAGATCTGGGCTTAGGAACATATTCTCTCCCAATTGTAGTTACATGCGATACAGCATTTGACTATATGTTGCTCGAGCCGGAAAATGTAAAGGTTACTATCAGATAATACAGGTGATTTAATTATGTGTGGAATTGTTGGTTACGTTGGAAAACGTAATGCAAAGGACATCATTATTGATGGACTTAAAAGACTTGAATATAGAGGATATGACTCAGCTGGAATTGCACTCCTTACAGATAAGGGTATCCTTGTGAGAAAAAGAGTAGGTGGAATTGCCAACCTTGAAAATCTCATTTCGGATGAAAACTTAAGCGCAAACGTTGGTATTGGTCATACAAGATGGGCAACTCATGGTGCACCATCAGATGTGAACTCACATCCTCATACAGCATTTAACGACAGGATTTCAATTGTTCACAATGGAATTATTGAAAACTATGCAGAACTCAAGCATATGCTTGTAAAAGAGCATAAGATTGAATTCAAATCAGAAACTGATACAGAAGTTGCAGCTCATCTCATTGGGCTTCATTATGAGGAAACAGGTTCCCTTGAAGATGCCATCTTTGAAACTGCAAAGGAAATCAAGGGTGCATATTCAATAGTTGCAGTAGCAGCTGATGAACCAGGAAAGCTTGTAGCAATCAGAAATGATGCTCCCATTATTGTTGGTAAAGGTAACGGAGAAAACTTCGTTGCGTCAGATATTCCTGCACTCCTTGGATATGCTGAAGAAATCTATCCAATGGGTAACTCTGAAGTAGTTGTACTTACAGAAGACAGTATCACTTTCTACAACAGCAAGAGAAAGGTTATCACTCATAACCCTCTTGATGTAAACTGGGATATTGATGCTGCTGAAAAGGAAGGCTTTGAACATTTCCTTTTAAAGGAAATCTTCGACCAGCCAAATGCCATCAGAGAAACAATCAAAAGAAGACTTGACTCCAAGGGTAACATCAACCTTGAAGGAGCAACATTCACAAAGGAAATCCTTGATGATATCAATAAGATATATATCGTAGCATGTGGTACTTCATATTATGCAGGTCTTGTAGGAAAGGCTCTCATTGAAAAGTATGTAAAGATTCCTGTAGAAACAGATGTGGCATCTGAATTCAGATACAGAGATGCAATTGTTGACAAGCATACACTCTTCATTGCCATCAGCCAGTCGGGTGAAACATCAGATACACTTCAGGCTCTTCGTGAAGCAAAGGCGCATGGTGCAAGAATTCTTTCAATTGTAAATGTTGTGGGAAGTTCAGTTGCAAGAGAATCAGATGACTGTCTATATACATGGGCTGGTCCTGAAATCTCAGTTGCATCTACAAAGGCATATACAACTCAGCTCATTATGCTCTATCTTCTTTCACTCTATATGGGTATTACAAAGAAGACTGTTACAAAGAAGTTTGCCAAGGAATTTGTTGATGAACTTCTTGCTATTCCAGACAAGATGCTGGACTACCTTAACAATGCCAAGGAAGTTGAAAAACTTGCCGTTAAGTTCAGCGACAAGAAGCAGATTTTCTATATCGGAAGAGGTCTTGATGCCCATGTTGCATTTGAGGGATCTCTGAAGCTTAAGGAAATCTCATATATCAACTCATTTGCAATTCAGGCTGGAGAACTCAAGCATGGTACAATCGCTCTTATGGAAGAGGGGGTTGTTACAATTGCTCTTTCAACTCAGGATGCCCTCATCAGCAAGATGGCGTCAAACATGCAGGAAGTAAAGGCGAGAGGTGCCTATGTACTTGCCATTGCCAAGGAAGGAAATGACAAAGTTAAGGATCACTCAAGCTACACACTCTTTATTCCAAGAGTAAGAGATGAAATTGCTCCGCTTCTTTCTGTTGTTCCACTTCAGCTCTTTGCATACTACTTTGCAAAGGCAAATGACAGACCAATTCATAAACCAAGAAATCTCGCGAAATCAGTAACTGTAGAATAGT
>JAKSSM010000144.1 GCA_024403065.1 Clostridia bacterium
CTCTTTACAACTCATATTCGATGTTCGCTCTCTATGCAAACATCGACAAGTTCGCAGGTTCATTAAGAGGCTTTGATGAGACTCAGTTTGCAGTTATTACTCACCAGAAGGCAACTATGGAACATGCAGATGTTCTCTATGGTGTAACAATGCCTGAACGTGGTATTTCAAAAGTTCTGTCATTAAGACTTGGTGACAGTTTCGATTTAGGAGATAACTAATGTCAGTATTAAAAGAAAAGAAATCTTTCTTCGGAAGATTGGGCGAAAAAATTTCAGATATTTTTCTGTTTCATGCAGATGTAGATGAAGACCTTATGGATGAACTGGAAGAAATCCTCATTACTTCAGATATTGGTATGGGAACTACCATGAAGATTATGGATGAGTTGAGATCCAAGATTAAGACAGAACATCTTGTAACACCAGATATGGTTAAAGATGGCCTTGCTGAAATCATGACAGGAATGGTAGACAAGGGTGAAAGATGCGCTCTTTCATCTGCATTACCTCTTATCATTATGGTAATCGGTGTAAATGGTGGCGGAAAGACAACTTCCATAGGAAAACTTGCCCATATGTTAAAATCCCAGGGAAAGTCAGTAATGCTCTGTGCCGCTGATACTTTCAGAGCCGCAGCTTCAGAACAGCTTGTTATCTGGGGTGAAAGAAATGATATTAATGTAGTTCATCATAAGGAAGGTGCTGATCCTTCAGCAGTTATTTTCGATGCTATCCAGTCAATGAAAGCCAAGAATATGGATGTACTTATCGTAGATACTGCAGGAAGACTTCAGAACAAATCCAATCTCATGAACGAACTTGCAAAAATGAACAAGATTATTGATAGAGAAGCCGCAGGCATCGAACGTGAAACTCTTCTTGTTCTTGATGCAACTACAGGTAAGAATGCAATTTCACAGGCTAAGGAATTTGGAGAAGTAACTGATATTTCAGGTATTATCCTTACGAAACTTGATGGTACTGCAAAGGGTGGTATCGCAATCACTGTATCAGATGAATATGATATGCCAATCAAATTCATCGGTGTTGGTGAAAAGATTACAGATATCATTGCATTTGAACCTGAATCTTTTATAGGAGGTATTTTCAATGAGTAAACCTATTGTTGCTATTGTTGGCAGACCTAATGTAGGTAAGTCAACATTCTTCAACAAGATTATTGGAAAGCGTATTTCCATTGTTGAAGACACTCCAGGTGTAACACGTGACAGAATCTATCAGGAAACTGAATGGAACGGTGTTACATTTGGCCTTATAGATACAGGTGGAATTGAGCCTGATTCACAGGATATTATTCTTTCACAGATGAGAGAACAGGCTCAGATTGCTATGGATATGGCAGATGTTATTCTTTTCCTTGTAGATGGAAAGGATGGACTAACACATGCTGACAGAGAAGTAGCAAATATGCTTATGAGAACAGGTAAGCACGTAATTCTTGTTGTAAACAAGGTAGACAATCCAAGAAATCTTCCAGATGATTTCTATGATTTCTATGAACTTGGATTAGGAGATCCAGTTCCTGTATCTGCAGCAAATATGCTTAACTTCGGTGATGTGCTTGATGAAATTGTTGACAATTTCCCAAGCGAGGAATATGAAAGCGATGAAGATGTTATTCAGCTTGCAATCATCGGAAAACCAAATGTAGGAAAATCATCTCTTGTAAACAAGCTTCTTGGAGAAAAGCGTGTTATTGTTTCTCCAATTGCAGGTACT
The DNA here is from genome assembly GCA_024403065.1 of Clostridia bacterium. Taxonomy (GTDB): domain Bacteria; phylum Bacillota; class Clostridia; order Peptostreptococcales; family Anaerovoracaceae; genus JAKSSM01. Next base: position 1,743 of record JAKSSM010000144.1, read on the forward strand.
ACAAGAGACTCTATAGATACACCATATGAAAAGGATGGTGTAAAGTACAACCTTATTGATACAGCAGGTATCAGAAGACATGCAAAGGTAACTGACGAAATTGAAAAGTATTCAGTTATCCGTGCAACTATGGCAATTGAAAGATGCGACGTTGCAATCCTTATGATTGATGCCAGTGAAGGAATCACTGAACAGGACAAGAAGATTGCAGGTATTGCTCATGAAGCAGGCAAGGGAATCATGGTTGTCGTAAACAAATGGGACCTTCTCACAAAGGAAACAAATACAATGCGTGATTTCAAGAAAGAAATCGAAAAGGAATTCCCATTCATGACATATGCGCCATCACTTTTCATTTCCGTAAAGGACAATCAGAGGGTAAATCAGGTTATTGAAATGGCAAGAACCATTTCTGAAAACCGTGCAATGCGTGTACCTACAGGAAAGCTTAACTCACTTATTGCTGACTGCGTAATGATGAAGCAGCCACCATCAGACAAGGGCAGAAGACTTAAGATTTACTACACAACTCAGGTATCTGTAAAACCACCACTTTTCAGCTTCCAGATTAATGACAGAGAACTTATGCATTTCTCATATGCAAGATATCTTGAAAACCGTATCAGGGAAGCTTTTGGTGGATTTGTCGGTACTTCTGTAAAATTCGTATTCAGAGAAAAGGGAGAAAAAGTTGAGTAAGACATTTCATATAACTACATTCGGATGTCAGATGAATGAACATGATTCTGAAACCATCGCCGGAATGCTTCGAGAAAAAGGATATGAAAAGGTAAATGCTGCAAAGGATGCAAATATTGTTATCTTTAACACATGCAGCATCAGAGAAAATGCTGACAAGAGATTCTTCGGTACCCTTGGTCAGCTCAAAAAGAAGAAAGAACAGGAAAAGGACGGATTCGTGGTTTGTGTCTGCGGTTGCATGGCTCAGCAGCAGCACATAATTGATACAATCAAGCAGAAATATTCATGGGTTGATGTAATATTCGGAACTCATAATATTCATGAACTTCCTGAACTTCTTGATAACCTGTATAACGAAAAGAAAAAGCAGATTTCTGTATATCCTGACAGAGATGGAATTGTTGAAGGCTTACCTTGTGAAAGACTTTACAAGCACAAGTCCTATGTAAACATCATGTACGGATGCAACAATTTCTGTACATACTGCATAGTTCCATATACAAGAGGACGTGAAAGATCAAGAAAGCCTGAAGACATTGTAAATGAGGTTAAAAACCTTGTAGCTGATGGAGTTGTAGAAATTATGCTCCTTGGTCAGAATGTGAACTCATACAAAGGAGAGTTCAGTGATGGAACAGGTTGTGATTTCACAGACCTCATTTATCTTCTTAACGATATTGAAGGACTTGAGAGAATCCGCTTTATGACAAGTCATCCAAAGGATCTTTCAGATAAGCTCATAAATGCTTTCCGTGACTGCAAGAAACTCTGTCACTATTTCCATCTTCCGGTTCAGGCAGGTTCCTCAAAGGTACTTAAGGAAATGAACAGAAGATATACAAGAGAACATTATCTTGAACTTGTCAGAAAACTCAGAGAAGCTGCACCTGATATTGCGATTTCAACAGATATCATCGTTGGTTTCCCAGGTGAAACAGAAGATGAATTCCTTGAAACTCTTGAACTCTGTAAAGAAGTAAGATACGATTCTGCATTTACGTTCCTCTATTCTGTAAGAAAGGGAACACCTGCAGAAAAACGTGAAGACCAGGTTCCAGAAGCAGTTAAACACGACAGATTCAACAGACTCTGTGATGTTATAAACGAAATTTCCTGTGAAAAGAATGCTGAATATGTGGGAACTGTTCAGAATGTTCTTGTAGAAGGTCCATCAAAGAGAAATTCAAAGACTTATGGTGGAAGAACTGATACATTTAAACTTGTTAATTTCATAGGAAGCAAAGAACTTATTGGAAAGACTGTAAAGGTAAGAATCACAGGTTCTAATACATTCAGTCTGGAAGGAGAAATAATCAATGATTAGATTCTTTATTGCTCTCTGGGCTGCCAAGTTTGCAACTTTCTACTTTAAACTTAAAGGGAAAGTCAATGACTGGCCAGGCGTAGTAGCATACAGATTATGTCCAAGATTCCTTGAATATATCAAAAAGCCAAAACTTGTAATCG
>JAKSSM010000145.1 GCA_024403065.1 Clostridia bacterium
CGGTTACTCTTGAAACAGTTGCTGAACTTACTTCCATCATGAAGGATTTCCCATATTCAGAAGTGGTATCCGTTTCCGTATCCTCTGGAAAGGAACTGGGAAAGTACCACCTTATGAGTGCCCAGAATCCTATATATGTATTTACCATGTGCAGAAGAGGTGAAGTAGGATGTACGCTTTAATCCCGCTTCTTCTTGGTTTCATACTTGACCTCATAATTGGAGACCCTCATTCAATCCCTCACCCTGTTGTGCTCATTGGAAAACTCATATCATTCCTTGAAAAAGCAATGAGAAAGATATTTCCAAAAACTGTTAGAGGAGAGAACATTGCAGGCCTCTTTATATGGCTTTTAACTGTCTCGGTATCGTTTTTAGTACCATTTGGTATTCTTTTCCTTGCTGGAAGGGTAAGTCCATACCTTTCTCTTATCATTGAAAGCCTTATGATTGCACAGATTTTAGCAACAAAGAGCTTAAAGGATGAGAGCATGAAGGTATCGGATGCAGTGAAGACTGGTGATATTGAACTTTCAAGAAAAGCCGTATCCATGATAGTAGGTCGTGATACTGCAGAACTTGACTTCAGCGCTGTAACCCGCGCAGCATGTGAAACTGTAGCAGAAAATACATCGGATGGTGTTATTGCACCACTCCTTTTCATAATCCTGGGTGGAGCACCTTTGGGATTTTTATACAAGGCAGTAAATACCATGGACTCCATGCTTGGATATACAGAGATGCCATATAAGAATGTGGGACTTGTTCCTGCAAAAATGGATGACTTCTTCAACTATCTCCCTGCAAGAATTTCTGCACTTGTAATGCTTCTTTCTGGAGCTTTATTAAAGAAAGATGTAAAGAACGGATGGAAGATATTTGTCCGTGACAGATATAACCATGCAAGCCCAAACTCTGCACAGACTGAGTCTGTGATGGCAGGACTCCTTAATCTCCGTTTTGCAGGAGATGCATACTACCATGGAGTTCTTCACAAAAAGAAATATATTGGCGACAACAACCGTGAAATAGAGGTAGAAGATATTGAAAGATCGTGCAGTATCATGCAGCTTACTGCTCTTCTTTCCCTTCTCATATTCGGTGGAATAAAGGCACTTATACTACTACTCTAAAGGAGAGATATGCTTTACGGAAAAACAAATCCTCATGGCGGGGATATCTACGAAAAAAGAATAGCAATAGACTTCTCTGAAAATACCAATCCCTTTGGTACACCTGAAAGGGTAAAGGATGCAGTAAGATGTGCAGTTGATGATATGTGTCATTACCCTGATCCATATGCAAGAGAACTTGTAAAAGCAATTTCAGAGCATGAAGAGGTGGACTCATCAGATCTTCTGATTGGAAACGGTGCAGCAGAACTCATATATTCATATGTAAGAGCAGTAAGCCCAAAGAAGGTTCTTGAACTTGGTCCGACTTTTTCTGAATACAGGGAAGCATCAGAAAATGCTGGGGCAGAGGTGGATACATATATACTCTCTGAAGATAACGAATTCACCCTTACAGAGGATTTTTCCGGATATTTAAAGGGAAAGCAGTATGATGTGATTTTTCTCTGTAATCCAAACAATCCTACGGGAAAACTGATCGATAAAGACCTTATTCTGAATATCCTTGACTGTGCAAAAGAGGATAATACAAGAGTATTTCTTGATGAATGCTTTGTGAGTCTTTCAGAAGACGCATATACAATGAAAGACTATCTGGATTCCTATCCAAATCTTTTCATACTCCGTGCATTTACAAAGGACTATGCATTGGCTGGTGTAAGACTTGGATACTGTATGACAGGAGATCACGCGCTTCTTAAAAAGATGTCAGACACAGTTCAGGGCTGGAATGTATCTGTTCTTGCTCAGGCTGCAGGACTTGCAGCCCTTAAAGAAGATGAATTCCTTGAAAACTCAAGAAAGGAAATCTTCAGGGAAAAGGAATGGATGAAAAATGAACTTGAAAAGCTGGGATTTAAGGTTTTCAGTTCAAAAGCAAACTATCTTCTTTTTAAAGGAGATGAGGCACTTTCTGCCGTGCTTAAGGAAAAGGGAATACTTATCCGTGACTGCAGAAACTATCGTGGTTTAGGCCCTGGATTCTACAGAATAGGAATTAAGGATAGAGCTCGAAACACAGTTCTTTTAGAGGAACTTGAAAGGATAAATAGAATTGGCTAAGAATATTATGGTTCAGGGAACCATGTCAAATGCAGGAAAAAGCCTTCTCTGTGCTGGACTCTGCAGAGTGCTTAAGGATATGGGATACAGTGTTGCCCCATTCAAGAGTCAGAACATGGCCTTAAACTCATTCATAACTGAAGATGGAAAAGAAATGGGAAGAGCACAGGTTGTGCAGGCAGAAGCAGCACGTAAGGTACCTGACTGCAGAATGAATCCCATACTTCTCAAACCTACAACTGATGTTGGATCCCAGGTAATAGTAAATGGGGAAGTTGTAGGAAACATGCGCGCCATGGAATACTACAGAAGAAAGAGAGAGTTTGTTCCATACGTAATGGAAGCATATAACGGGCTCTCAGATGAAAACGATATAATTGTGATCGAAGGGGCGGGTTCTCCTGCTGAAATCAATCTGAAGGACCAGGATATCGTAAACATGGGACTTGCTGAAATGGTAGATGCACCAGTTCTTCTTGTAGGTGATATCGATAGAGGAGGAGTCTTTGCCCAGCTCTATGGTACAGTTGCTCTTCTTGAAGAGAATGAAAGAAAGAGAATAAAGGGTATCATTGTAAACAAGTTCAGGGGAGATGTTGAAATCCTTAAACCTGGTCTTAAGAAACTGGAAGAACTCTGCGGTGTTCCGGTTATTGGTGTTGTTCCATATATGCATGTTGATATTGACGATGAGGACAGCTTAAGTGAAAGACTTACGGATAAGGCAAGAAAGCTCATTGATATTGCAGTAATCCGTCTTCCCCGTATTTCAAACTTCACTGACTTCAGTGCCTTTGAGAGATTTGAAAATGTATCCTTAAGATATGTAGACAGGGTATCAGAACTCCATAATCCTGATATGATTATCCTTCCTGGTACCAAAAGTACCATTTCAGACCTCATATGGCTTAGAGAGTCTGGCCTTGAAGCTGCAGTAAAGAAACTTTCAGAAACTACACTTCTCTTTGGTATCTGCGGCGGATATCAAATGCTTGGAAATCTCATTGAAGATCCTTTACAGGTGGAAGCAACAAATCTTACATCAATCGGTGGAATGGGTCTTCTTCCTTTTGAAACAGTATTTGAGTGTGAAAAGAAGCAGACACAGGTTGAAGGAAAACTTCCTGAAATAAAGGGGATGCTTTCTTCACTTACTGGAATGGGATATAAAGGATATGAAATCCACATGGGAAGAAGCAGCGTGGAGAGCCTTCCTGTAACTGGTGATGGAAATATCTATGGAAGCTATATCCACGGCATCTTTGATGCAGAGGGTATCGCTGATACAATTCTTAATGCTATCTGTGAAAAGAAAGGAATCGGGTTTGAGACGCTTAATGCCTTTGACTACGATGAGTACAAGGAAAGACAGTATGATATCCTTGCAGAGAATATAAGGGAAAGTCTTGATATGGATCTCATAATGAAAATCATAGATGGAAAAATTTAATCTGAAACAGACTGGGGCCTTGGAGGGCTCCTTTTTTATTGTCCGTTTTATTGTACACATAAAGAGTTAATATATACCTGTAAGGCGATTCGATAACCTGGAAAGGGGTATTAGGATGGGATTCTATTCAAAAGCTAAAAAGGTATATGTAGACATTGAACCAGAAGCAGCAGGGTTACTTTTAAGACTTGATGACCTTAAATCAAGAATGCTTGAACTTGAAAATGAAAGAACTGTTTCCTGGGAAATGGAAAGAATGAGCTT
>JAKSSM010000146.1 GCA_024403065.1 Clostridia bacterium
ACTTTCCCAATCTGCCGTAATATAGTTTTATCACTTCTTTCTGCCATTTCAGTAAGGTTTTTTATTACAAGTCCTGTGAGGAGGAAAAGTTCATCCTTTTTCTCATAGGTAAGGACGATGTTTACATCTTTTGCAAATGAAAGGAGTTCTGAAATGACAAGTAAGGCTTTAGGTGCAAGACTGTCAAATCCATAGATATATATATTGCTTCCCTTTATATATTCCGACTTTCCGATCTTTGAAAGATAAAGGTCGATTCTGTCCTCAGAATCAGTGTACTTGCCTGCGATTTCCTTTTCGTATTCACTGAAGATAAGCATAAGGTCTGAAAGTTTCTTTCTTCCATAGGACTCTTCAGGAAAACACGATAGAGCCTCTTTAAGGTCATCAGCTTTTACATTCTGCTGCTTCAGTTCAGAAATGAAATTGTTTGCAAGTTCAATAAAGGAACTCTTTCTTTCAAGTCCTCTGAAAGCTTCGAGTTCCTTACCTTTCTCTTTAACGATACGGGAGAGAATCATATGTCTTCCGTATTTGTCTATGAACCGTCTTTTTGAACCACCCAGTTCTTCAAGAAGTTTAAAGCCAAGACGCGACATGGATATTACTTCCGTATCCATGAGACACTCTGCTTCAAGATAAGCGAACAGGTCACGTTCCATCTCAAGAGTAAACTGATCAGGAACTATGATGATATTCTTTCCATCACGGTCAAGACTGTCAAATATGAACTTTTCTTTGTCAAGGCTTTCACGCCCATAGAAAATTCTAAGCAATCTGAATATTCTCCACTAAACTGATTACATCGGCTGGTGTTTCAACCTCATAATCAGCTTCACATTCCTTTACAAGAGGATTGGAATCACCAGTTATTCTCCATCCTACAAGTGCTGACTTTACTCCAGCATTGTTTGCACATTTGATATCAAAGGCACCGTCCCCAATCATGATGCTTTCATCCTTTTCCGCTCCGAGTTTTGAAAGAGCGCAGAGGATTGGTGCAGGATCAGGCTTGTGCATAACAGTATCATCACATGATATTACTTCATCAAAGAATTCTGTAAGACCGAACTGCTTAAGAAAGTTCCATGTGGAAACAGCAGTTCTTGATGTTACAATTGCAATTCTGAAGCCTTTCTCCTTAAGCACTTCAAGCATCTCTCTTACACCAGGGAATTCCTTTGCAAACCTGCATGCTTCATTCACCTGATAGGTTCTGTAGTAGTCTACTGCAACGTCAGTATCCACATCAGGGATTTCTCTTTTCAGTGTAATCTGGAGAGGTTCTCCAAAATTTGATGTGATCTTTGAGACAGGTACCCTGTGTCCAAGGAAATGCTCATATGTATGCTGGAATGATTCGATGACAACATCATTTGTGTTTAAAAGTGTTCCATCGAAATCAAAAAGTATGTTTTTAATCATTTTTCTGGTCCTTCTGTTTAAGTTTTTCGTTTATGAAAAATTCAATATTTCCATCCATTACGGATGTAACATCTGATGTCTCCGCACCAGTTCTGTGGTCCTTTACAAGAGTGTATGGCTGGAAAACATAGGATCTTATCTGAGAACCCCATGCATTAAGCATGTCTTCTCCTTTAAGTTCCTTAAGGTCTTCCTTCTGCTGGGCTTCCTTCATTTCAAGAAGTCGGGATTTAAGAACGTTCATTGCAACTTCTCTGTTCTGAATCTGACTTCTTTCATTCTGGCATGTAACAACAACGCCTGTTGGAATATGCGTGATTCTTACAGCAGATTCAGTTTTGTTGACATGCTGTCCACCAGCACCTGATGCACGATATGTATCAATACGAAGATCATTTGGATCGATTTCGATATCTGTATCTCCCTCGATTTCAGGCATGACGTCAATCTTTGCAAAGGATGTCTGACGCTTGTTCTGAGCGTTATATGGAGATATTCTTACAAGTCTGTGAACACCCTTTTCATTTCTGAGATAACCATAGGCATTTTCACCATCAACTGAGATAGTTGCAGTCTTGATGCCACCTTCAGTATCACGCTCAATATCAATGAGCTTTACCTGATAGCCCTTGCTGTCGCAGAATCTTGTGTACATTCTAAGAAGCATCTCAGCCCAGTCCTGAGCATCAATCCCACCGGTTCCTGCATGAATAGAAAGGATGGCACCATTATGGTCATACTTCCCTGTAAGAAGTGTTGTAAGTCTCAGATTTTCAATATCAGTTTTAAGTTTTGCAAAATCGTCTTCAATACTCTTTACAGAAGAATTGAGTTCATCACTTCCCGGTTCAAGAATCTCACAGAGTTCCATCATCTCGCTGATATCTGAAACCTTCTTTTCGAGAGCCTCGAAACTTCCGATGGTATTCTCCATTACCTTCTTTTCCTTCATCTTTTTCTGGGCTGCTTCAATTTCATCCCAGAAATGTGGTTCTTCAATTTCTCTGTTAAGTCTTGCTAGTTCTTCCTTTACTCTTTCAAGGTCAAAGAGAGTTACGAACTTCGCTGAGAACAGGAAGCACTGATGGCATTTCCTGTTTTATGTATTCAAGTCTAAGCATAAGTCTTTCCCCTTGTATTTATTCTATCATTTTTTCTGTCCAATAAACTGAACTACTCCACTTCATTCTTTCCGCAGCAGTTCTTGTATTTCTTACCTGATCCGCATGGACATGGATCATTTCTTCCAACCTTTGCTTCAGTTCTTCTGAAGGTTTCAGGTTTCTGCACCTTTATTTCCTTTGGAGCTGCCTTTGGCATTTCAGGGCTCATCTCCCTCTTTGGTGCATCATCCTTGAAGTCATCCTTTCTTTCAGTATTTCCAACGATGACCTGCTTTCTTTCTGTGTTTGTTCTCATTGTTACATTGTAGCAGAACTTTACAGTCTGTTCCTTGATGTCAGAAATGAGTTCTTCAAACATGCTGAAGCCTTCCTGTGCGTAGGCAGCTGCTGGATCCTGCTGACCATATCCACGGAGTCCGATACCCTGCTTAAGGTCATCCATAAGGTCGATATGAGTCATCCAGTTGTTGTCAACTACACGAAGAAGAATCATTCTTTCAAGTTCACGGATCTTGTCAGTTCCGATTTCTTCTTCCTTTATGCTGTAGAGAGCTTTGAATGCTTCAATGGCATCTTCAGCAAGTTTTTCTGGAGTAAGGCCAAGAAGATCATCCTTACTGTATGCAAGTCCTTCAAAACCTCTTGAAATTTCACGAAGCTTTCCATTGATCTTTTCGAAATCCCATTCCTCAGCATATCTTGAATCTATTGTTTCCTGCATGATAACAGATGTAACAAGTTCTTCCATCATGCTCATGATGTAGTCCTTTACATCATCTCCAAAGAGAACCTTTCTTCTTTCATCGTAGATTACTTCTCTCTGTTTATTCATGACATTGTCGTACTGAAGGACATACTTACGTATTTCGAAGTTTCTGTTTTCTACCTTCATCTGAGCATTTTCAATTGTCTTTGAAAGAAGACCTGCAGCAATAGGCATGTCATTCATACCCATTCTTTCCATGATTCCCTGAACCTTGTCACCGCCAAAGAGTCTTACGAGGTCATCTTCAAGAGAAATATAGAATTCGGATACCCCTGGGTCGCCCTGACGTCCTGAACGGCCTCTTAACTGGTTGTCAATACGACGTGCTTCATGACGTTCAGTACCAATGATGTATAAGCCGCCAAGTGCCTTTACTTCTTCCTGCATTTCAGGTGTTGCATCAGCACCACCAAGAATAATATCTGTACCACGGCCTGCCATGTTTGTTGCAATTGTTACAGCGCCGTGAATACCAGCATCTGCAACGATCTCAGCTTCAAGTTCATGGAATTTTGCATTGAGGACTTTATGCGGAATACCCTCTCTCTTCAGCATAGAAGACAGAAGTTCT
>JAKSSM010000147.1 GCA_024403065.1 Clostridia bacterium
TACATCAGGCGTGAGATGTCAACTACATTAATCCCACAAGAACCGCTGGTACCTTTGGTTTTATTGCGACTGTCCTTCCAGTTGTGTATCATACAGATGCTGTACCAGTTACAGACACACTTCTTTCCGGACACTACGATTTAAAAACCAGATTTACTCTTCTTTATCTCTATGACTATATGAATGACAAAAACTCCATTAATTTCGTAACATTTTATGGTGGAAAGCTCCATAACCTTTCGTCTTCAAATGTTACGATACTTACATACTATTCTGATGACATGAAGGAAACCTGGTCCAATGTACAGCATAGAGAAAAACTGTATGAAGGTGCCGACAGAAACAACAGCAGACTATATGCAGTAACAGAAGACCTGAAAAGGATATATCGTATCCGCGAACTCCCGGCACTCATTCTGATTATGCAGCATGAGGATGGAAGCGAAAATCACCTCATCATTGATATCCCGGATAACTTTTCGTCCATTACTCTTTTTATGCTTTTCAGTGACCTTATCAATATCATAAACGATAACTGTGAAGAGAGTTTTGATGTCATATCCGAAAAGATATGTGGACCTGGAATAAACCTTCAAATGGGAAACCATATGAGCAGACTCAATACAAAAAACTATATAGCATCCCTCGTAAAGGACAAAAGCAGAAAAACTGATTATCCCTATACACAGAGTGACCTTGCCTACGAACTTGGAATATCTGAAAGAACCTTAAGAAACAAAAGAAACAGCAATACCTTTACAAGAGATGAATGCATATATATTGCAGTACGTTTTGGAATATCTGTGCAGGATCTGAATGCACTCTTAAGAGCAAACGATCATGCAGAACTTGGACTAAACAACAGGGATGGAGTTATAAGAAACTGCATTTTATCAGGATATGATGCTTGGGAAACAGAAAAGGAACTTAAGAAAAACGGCTATGCAGGAATTATTCTTAATCCTGAACTGGCCGAGTAAAAGCGATATCTATTAAGAAAGCAGAAAAATCTGCTTTCTTTTATATTTTCCGAAAATCGGAAACGCAATTGCCGATTTCAGATCATAAAAGAAGATATACTTTATCTGTAAGGAGGTTAGACCTGTCAGATGTATTAATATATTCAAATTTCAAAACAACAAAAAATCTACATCTCACTATTTTTATCATTTAATTTCTATTTAATTTTTTAAAAAGGAGTCTCAATTATGTCAATCAGATTAGTAAAATCTTTCACATTTGGAAACTACAACAATTCACCAATCACATGGCTAGTTCTTAAACAGATCAATAACAGAGTTCTTCTCCTCTCAGAAGACATTATTGATTACATCCCTTTCAATAATACAAAAACCAATACTCTCTGGGACAATTCCTCAATCAGATCCTTCTTAAACTCAGAATTCTTAAGTAATTCTTTCACTAAAGAAGAACTCTCATACATAATTCCAGTAGAAAATACAACAACTGTAAAACCACTTAAAAACAACTGTTCCTTTAAAACTGAAGACACTGTATTCCTTCTCGATGAAAATGAAGTCAAAAAATACATCCCAATAACAAAACTCAAATCATCACCAACAGAATACACTCTTCTTAATACATTTATCCCTGTAAAAGAACAGAAAGCAACTGTCGATGAAAAACCAGTAATACACCATTACTCATCCTACTGGTTAAGATCAAACGGATCCCTTGACAAAACTGCAACCATCATAAATGCAGCTGGTCACATTGAACTTGGAGGTATCAACCTTTCATCTTCAGCAGGATTAAGACCAGCAATCTGGGTAACACTCGACCTTGTTCCTCAGCTTCCAGAAGAAGCTGAGGAATAAACCTCATTTTAAAAAAGGAGAAAGTATGAACGCATTTAAAAATATTATCGGATACAACGATGAAAAAGAACAGCTTTATCAGATTATTGACATGTTCAGGAATATGGAAATGTATAGAAATATGGGTGCAGATATCCCAGCCGGAATCCTGATTTCAGGAGACCCAGGCTTGGGTAAAACAACTCTTGCAAAAGCTTTCATGGAAGAATGTAACGTAGATACATACATCCTTAAAAAGAGACTCTCAAATGGTGCTACAATCCGTGAAATAAATACCACATTTGCCCGTGCAATGGAAAGCTGTCGTCCAGCAATCATCCTTATAGACGATATGGATAAATTCAGTGAATCCCAGGATAAATATGTTGATGACAGCGTCTTCGTTGCAATCCAGGCAGGAATTGATTCTGTAAAGGAAAACGGAAATATCATAGTAGTTGCAACTGCAAATGATATTTCCAAGTTCCCGGAATCTCTTTTACGAAGTGGAAGGTTTGATAGACAAATCGAACTTATGCGCCCTACACCTGAAGAATCCAGAGAGATTATAAAGTATTATCTAAAGGATAAGAATACAGCAGAACACCTGAATCTTGATGATGTTTCAAAGATGATCTCATACCGTTCATGTGCGGAACTTGAAACCATACTGAATGAAAGTGCTATTCTTGCAACATATAAAAGAAAACCGCATCTCGATATCGATGACATTGCAAAAGTTTATCTTGGGACAAGTAAAGAAGACAGTTTCTCCTGCGATATGGGAGAATTTGAAAGAATAGCAATTCACGAAGCTGGTCATGCAGTAGTTGCTGAAGCTCTGAAAGAATCCTCCGTTGGTGCTGTCTGTATAAGATCATTTATTGACGCCAGAAAGTCTGCAGGTACAACACATCTCTCGTATCAGTTTATGAGAAGACCTGAAAATGTTATGATTGCTCTTGGCGGAAAAGCTGCAGTAGAACTGTTCTATGAAGGACGATGTGGAAGCGGATGCAACAGCGACCTCCATAAAGCAATCCATATGCTAAGGGATGGTATCACATCAAACGCAACATCTGGTATGGCATTTCTTGATACCTTCAGCGCTAACAGCTCTCCAGAATATATTCAGCAGATAGAAGCCGTTGTCCACTCAGAACTCGAAAGATATATGTTCCTTGTCCGTGACATCCTTATTAAGAATAGAGACTTCCTGATGAAAGTCTATGAACGTTTAAAAGAAAAGAAATATCTTCTTTCTTCAGACATTGAAAATATCAGAAGTACAGTGAATGTTACTGAATTTCAGATCCCATAAAATACAAAAGGACGAAGTATGTGCTTCGTCCTTTTAATATCATATGATACCTTTATGCTATTTCAAAGGAGAATGAGTAATCACCTGCAGTAAACAGGTACATACCTGGAGCAAGTCTCTCCATAAGTTCAACACTGAATTCTTCTGCCCTCTTTTCATATACAGTTGAAACACTGGACGAGTCTTTTTCAAAGACTACCTTTCCTGTTTCAAGTTCTGTAATTTTTGCACACATTGGTACATCAATCTTTTCTTCTGAACCATTATGGAATCTGTAATAGAAGTAGTTTGAGTAGTAATAGTATGGTTCCATATATACTTTGCCATCATTTGGCTGAGTCTTTTCAATTTCTTCCTCATCACTGAACTCAGGCATTACAAGGCCCGGAATATGCTCGCCCTTCTCACAGTATGGCTGGATTGCATCCATAAGCTCATTAAGCTTGTTTCTGTACCTTGTAGGATAGATCTGTGATGAGAACCATATATCTCCACTTTCAGCATCAAAGCTGTATCCAGTTGATGGACCATCAGCAACATGCATATTTGAGAACTTCTTGTTATGCCATGCTGCCATATGATACCTGTTTGCAACTTTCTCAATTTCTGACATAACTGAAGGATCAATATAGTATTCTGTTACTCTTGGAATAGAATACCATGCCTTTTCAGTCTTTTCAGTTACCATAACCTTTCCATCAGGAAGAAGTCTTATATCCATTGAATAGC
>JAKSSM010000148.1 GCA_024403065.1 Clostridia bacterium
GTCATCTGCAAATGTTACAAGGAAGTCTGTTAAAGCATTACAGATATATCCAATCATTACGCCACAGATAATAAGCATGCTCATTCTTTTTACCTTCTGTGAGATTACAAGAACGAATCCCATGGAAAGCATGGCACCTATAAAGGCAGAGATGATCAGTGTAACTGATGATGATACAACTCCACGCGAAAGGAGATAAATCATGCTTATTGATACAGTTAACTTGGCTCCGCTTGAAATACCAAGGACAAATGGACCAGCGATTGGACTATGGAAGAATGTCTGAAGAAGAAATCCTGCAACAGAAAGTGCAGCACCCAAAATCAGTGCTGTAAGGATTCTTGGAATTCTCATTACCCAGATAACTGTAGTATTAAGCTCATTATCACTCTTCATAAAGAGAATTCTCATTACTTCAGATGGCGTAAGCTTTACACTTCCAATCATGATATTCAGGAATATGAATGTGAGAAGCAGTACAAAAAGGAATATGAATACCAGTACCGTTCTCTTTTTTGAGCTCATCAGTGTGACCTCCTACTTTAATTTATGAAGGAAACGAAGTTCATCTTCGTTAACATTTTCGTTGTTTAATATTCTGTTCAGATCAATCATCATGTCTCCAATGGATAATGTCTGCTGATAGAAGTTCTTTTCTATGCACCATACATTTCCTTCCTTTACGGCCTTGAAGTCCTTAAGGAAGGAGCTCTTTCCAAGAAGTTCATCGATTGTTTCAATTTCCTTTACAATTGTTGAATTGTAGATAAGGATATCTGCATCATGAGCCTCTCTATAGAACACTTCCATCTGAATGTTCATAGTGGAGAAGGCATTCTCTTCTTCTGCATCAAAAAGGATTGGGTTTCCACCCGCAATCTTAAGTGCCTTTGTGATATAGTCTCCTGACTTTCTTACACTTACTGCTCCATTTGATGTGATATAGAAAATGGCTACGCTTTTATCTGTTGGCGCCATATTAAGAACCGGCTTAATGGATGAAAGAAGATTGCTATAGTACTTTTCTGCTATTTCTTCCTTATCAACAAGAGCAGCACAGAACTTGATCCATTCCATTCTTCCAAGTGGATCACTTTCATATCCTGAACGTTCAACGATTACCGGAATTCCAAGGGATTCAAGTTTTTCCTTAACCTTTGGAGAGTGATAGATCATTGTACTTTCAATTGCAAGGTCGCAACCTTTTGAAAGAATCAGCTCATAGTCAGGTGCTGAATACTTTCCTGCATATACCATTTCACCCTTTTCCATGGCAGCAACCGCTTTTTCAACTGACCAGCTGTCCTTCTGCTGACTTGAAAGAGTTACATTCTTTACTGCATCAAGTTCACCAAAATGATCCATGATTGCAGTTGCAACCATATAGATATTATCAAGTGGTGCCTTTAAAACTATCATTCCTTCAGGAAGTCCTGATGGAACACTCTTTCCTTCAGGAACAAGAATGATATCCTGGTCATTGGATATTGTAATATGCTTGTATCCAAGGTCTGAATAGGATACTGAAAACTCCTTTGCATACTCAAGTTCCATTTTCCCGTTAAATACAATTTCACTGTATGAAATATCTCCTGTTCCATCATTCTTCTTTTCACCACATGACACAAAAGAAAAAACGAGAAGAAGTGTTAAAAGAATCAAAATAATCTTTTTCTTCATAGACTGCTACCTTTTAATATATTATATATATAAAACTAATACTATACTATCCTAACTTAACTGGGTCTGACACAGATACCTTATGGTCGTACCATGTGCCCTTTTTACCGATGAGTGCGAGATCAAACTCTACACCGATTTCCTTTACAGGAACATCAAAACCGTATACGGTTTCTTTGAACCCATCAGAGTATGTTACTTCATCTTCTGTTGGTTCAAGAAGCTTTGCATTATCCTTCTTGGCATCTTCTGCCTTTCCAGGATAGAGATTAAGTATACTCTTTGAAACAAGAGTAATGTGGACAGACATCTTTCCGTCCTTTACTGTAAGTGTTGCCTTGTCATTAAGGCTTTCATTTATTCTGAACATTGAGCTGTCGGTTGTAAAAGTGACCTGATAAACCCCATCTTCAAGAGAAGATTTCTCTTCCTTGCTTCCGCATCCTGTAAAAACAGATGCAATAATTACTAAAACAAGTATAAAAACAAATGATTTACGCATAATATCATTTACCCCAAGATACACGTAAATGGGCTGACACAGCTGTGCCAACCCATTTACAGATGAAAAGCGAAAAATTTAACCGGTTAAGCTATTTTACAGCGGCTTCTGTGTGTGCAAGATATACGTCGATAACTGCAGGTACTCTTCCAAGTCCTGAAATCTGACAGTCAACTGATTCAAAGTTCTTTGATGCAATGAACATGCTCTTCCATGAATCATCTTCATCTCCAGCCATATCGTTATTTGCGTGGTCTCCTGCAACTACCATTAAAGGTCTTAAGATAACCTTTGTGTATCCAGCTTCCTTGACAGCTGCGATTACGTTTTCACATTCTGTTTCTTCTGGTTCACCTTCAACTGTACCGATGAAAACATTCTTGTATCCAAGAGCTCCCATCTGAGTCTGCATCTGTGAGTAAGTTACCTTTGCAGTGTGGGATGTACCATGTCCCATGAATACAAATGCAACCTTGTCACTGTCTGCCTTTTCAATGCTTTCAAATCCAGCTTCCTTTACAGCAGCTTCTACTACTGCCTTTGCTACTGCTTCCTTATCAGCATTGATTACTGAAGCATCTGAACCTACTTCGCCAAGAAGTGGTTCAGCAACAATAATTTCCATCTTTCCTTCGTATGCCTTTAATGCATCGCAGAGTTCATCATATTCAGCACCATGCATAAGGTGAGTTGGCTGTACAACGAGAGTCTTTACTCCGTTCTTTAATGCTCTTTCAAGTGCCTGGTCCATATTGTCAATTGCATATCCTTCTCTTGCCTGGATATCGTTAATGATAATCTGTGCAGTAAATGCTCTTCTTACTGACCAGTCTGGGTTAGCAGCCTGAATAGCATCTTCAATTGCCTTGATATCCTTTACTCTTGAATCGTTGAATGATGTACCGAAGCTTACAACAAGGATTTCCTTTTCTCCGATGTTGTCCTGGTTTCTTGGATCATCCTTTGAAGCATCTCCTGTATCTCTTCCGAAATAGTCTGGGTCAGCTTCTTCTCCTTCAACAAGTTCCTTCTGAGCATCTGTCAATGCATCCCATGCAGCTTTAGCTGCAAGGCAGTCAGCATCTGTTGTTTCTGTTCTTTCCTGAACATAGATTTTGTCAATAAGTGCAGCTACTTCATCTGCAAGTTCCTGATCAGTTTTTACTGCAGGTTCGTCTTTCTTTCCACCGCATGATACCATAGCAAATACCATAACAAGTGAAAGAAGAACAACTAATAATTTCTTCATTTCTTCTGTCTCCTTTTCTGTCTAAAAATGAATTATGTTACCTTCCAAAATGAGAAATATATAAAAAATGGTCGCAATAACTGCGACCCTCTCCCTTTACATTTCAAATGTGATGCATAGCACCATTTATTTTATTACTGAAAGGCAGGTCTGTGTGCAGCAGTCCTAGAGATTCCCGTTAAGGCAGGTCTCCTGACTTCGGTCATCGCGCTCTTCCTCTTCCCGGGTTTCCCCAGTGAGTAATTGAAGAACACTCCCTATGTACCTGCGTATAGTAATTATGTGCTCCTAAAAGTGCGTACATACGGACTTGGAAATGCTTTACCATACTTTCTTTGCAAATATAGGTTGTATTTAGTTGTGATGATAATG
>JAKSSM010000149.1 GCA_024403065.1 Clostridia bacterium
CCGACTGCAATGGTTACACCATCAAGCGCAGTCTTTTTTACTATTATCTCATCCGATGTCATCATGCATGATCTTTCAGACACGCAGTCAACACCTGTTGTTTTCTCTACAAATTCTGACTTTGTGAAACTGCCGGAAATACTGTTAAGAACTTCAGCGCTATAGAAAGTGACTGGAAGATTCATCTCTTTTGCAAAGGAAAGGAGCCCTTCTTCATCACTTTTAATATCAATTGATGAAAGTTCTCTTACGGAGAAGCTGTCTATTCCATTTTCATCAAGAACTGTGAAAAATGCTTTCTTAATCTTCTCAGCTGGTGTTCCACGCCTGCAGCCGATACCGACAGTTAATACCTCTGGAACAAGTCTTAAGGTTATATCATATGGTTCCTTCATATCATATCCGATATATACACCAAGGTCACCTTCAAATCCCGATTTAAACCCTTTACCCATACCGTTTATCTTAAAGCATGAGGATACAGGTATATCTCTTTCAAGCACTGCAGCTGATACCATCTTTGCTGTATTCATACAGGAAATGTGCATATGATTCTTTTTTGCAAAGGAGTCAATGGCAGTTTTCCCATTCACATCCGTTGCCGTAGTAACTACCGGAACTGCAGAAATGAGTTCTGCAATTTCCATTGCAAGCTCATTTGCTCCACCCATATGTCCTGAAAGAAGCGGAATCACATACTGTCCCTTTTCATCCATGGAGATTACTGCAGGGTCAGTTGTCTTGTCCTTTACATATGGGGCTATGCTTCTCACAGCAATTCCTGTTGCCCCTATAAAGATAAGGGCATCCGATTCACTGAAAAGCCTTCTGTAGAGGTCTTTTCCAGGAAGTTCATCCCTGAAAAAGTCGGGTCTAACAGGCTTTGATGTATAGAAGGACATCTCATAGCATGGAAGTGCTTTCTTAAGCTCTTCTGCTCTTTCTATTCCGTTTTTTGTAAAGCATATTACTGCTATCTTCATTACTTTGTTGCCTCTCTAAACTCAGTTGTGAATCCCGGATCATAGAGAAGGGATCTGTCGTAAACATCTCCCATACAATCACCTACAATTATCAGGGAAGTCTTTGTAAGGCCATTATCTGTAATTGTCTTACTTAATGTACCAACAGTGCATCTGTATACCTTTTCTTCAGGCCATGTAGCCTTATATATTACGCATGCTGGTGTATCTTCACTGTATCCTCCAAGAAGAAGTTCATCCTGAACCTTCTTTGATAAGGCTGTACTTAAATACATGATCATAGTGCTATGATGCTTTGCAAGTTCAGAGATCCTTTCCCTTTCAGGTACAGGAGTTCTTCCTTCAGCACGTGTGATTATTACAGTCTGGCTTACATTTGGAAGAGTATATTCCATTTTAAGAGATGATGCAGCACCATTGAAGGCACTGACTCCAGGACATACGTCATACTGAATTCCAAGTTTTTCAAGTTCATCAAACTGTTCACGTACAGCACCATAAATGGAGCTGTCACCCGTATGGAGACGAACCATATTCTTTCTGTTCTTTTCTCCATCCTTTATGACATCAATAACCTCTTCAAGTGTCATCTTTGCACTGTCATATATTGCGCATCCTTCCTTTGTATATGAAAGGACATCAGGGTTGACAAGGGACCCTGCATAGATTACGATATCCGCTTCTCCTAAAAGTCTTGCTCCACGTACAGTAATTAAGTCAACTGCACCTGAACCTGCTCCAACAAAATGTACCATTTACTGCTCCTTGATTCTGTTAAGTAGTTCCTTTGCATTATCTGATTCTCCGAGAAGTCCATACTCTTTGGAGAATACGATAACACCGATTTCCATTTCAGGAACCTTAAGTTTCATATTCTTTTCAATACGGGATACTATCATTTTCATTGTATCCTCGTAGATGTTTTCTTCTTTAAGTATTCTTATGGCATCATCACAGGTTGCACATTCAAGAAGTTCTAAAAATCTTTCTCTTCTTAAACCGTTTGCACCTGCACATGATGAAAAGATATCCATTCTGGAATCTCCATATTTTGAATGGGTATTGAACATATTTGCAGCA
Source organism: Clostridia bacterium (assembly GCA_024403065.1). Classification (GTDB taxonomy): domain Bacteria; phylum Bacillota; class Clostridia; order Peptostreptococcales; family Anaerovoracaceae; genus JAKSSM01. The sequence continues at coordinate 2,064 of JAKSSM010000149.1, forward strand.
ATTTTTACAAGCTTTCCAATATGTCCAACAAGGATAAGGCCACTGAATCCCAGTTTTTCAGTCTCCAGCATGGCATCCCCAATGAAGTTCGATGTAAGGACTGCCTTTTCTGGAGGAATACCTATATATTCCTTTATATAGTCTGAACCATAGTTTCCTGGAGTAAGGAGTACAAAATGCTCTCCATTTGCACGATGGGTTGAAAGCTCCACCTTAATGGTATCAACCAGCGCCTGTTCACTCATGGGTTCAACTATACCTGATGTTCCAATTATTGAAATGCCACCAACGATTCCAAGCCTTGGATTAAATGTCTTTTTTGCTAACATTTCTCCATCTGGTACAGATATCTCAACATCAGCACCTTTTCTGCACTCGAAGGCATCGAGCACTTCAGTAAGATTCTCAGTTATCATCTTCCTTGGAACAGAGTTTATGGCTGAGTTTCCAACAGGCTGGTCAAGTCCCTTCTTTGTAACAGTTCCAACACCTTTACCACCATGGATATATATGCCAGGTTCATCCTTTAATGTTACCTTTGCATATATCATGGTGCCGTTTGTTATATCAGGGTCATCTCCACTGTCCTTTTTTATTCCACATGAGCAGCTGTTTTCACCTGTTTCGATATCCAGGATATCAAGATCAAGCTTTATTCCTTTAGGTGTAAGCACTTCAACATGTTCTTTCTTCTTTCCAGAAAGAAGGGTAATAAGTGCTGCCTTGGATGCAGCAGTTGCACATGTTCCAGTTGTATATCCAAGACGGAGTGTCTTTCCGTCCTTTACTACAAATTCTTCCATTTTACTATCTCATTATCTGATAAAGCATGGCGTTTACGATTGCTGCTGCAACGTTTGATCCGCCTTTTCTGCCACGGGCAACGATATGCGGGATATCGGCGTTTATGATAAGCTCCTTTGATTCAACCACATTTACAAATCCTACAGGTACTCCGATGATAAGTTCCGGTTTTACAAGTCCCTTGTCATAGAGTTCCTTGAGACTGATCAGCGCTGTAGGCGCATTACCAATTGCAAAGATTACAGGTTTGTTGAGCTTTGCTGCATATTCCATGGATACAAGTGCACGGGTAACACCTCTTTCCTTTGCGTCCCTTGCAACATCAGGATTACTCATAAAGCAGTGAACTTCTCCACCAAGATTTGCCAGTATCTTCTTGTTTATGCCGGACTTTGCCATTTCAGTATCTGTTACAATGTCACAGCCCTTTTTAAGTGCTTCGATGGTGTTTCTTACTGCATGCTCTGAAAATACAAGAGAATCGGCATATTCAAAGTCTGCAGTTGTATGAATTGCGCGCTTTATTACAAGCTCATTTTCTGGGTCCAGCTTTCTGTCACCCAGGATTTCAGTTATAATCTCGAAGCTTCTTTTCTCTATATCCATTGGTTTAATCTTTTCAATCATTATGTTTCTCCCTAAGACATGCCTTATAGAACTTTTCTGCACATTTCAGATTTCCGTAGAACGCGAAATGCGGAAAACCTGCATACATGGTGTCACTTACATGAACTGCATCCCATGCCTTTCCGTTTTTCTTTTCACAGAGGAATCCATCCCCATTATCATCTGTATCGTAATAGTGGAATTCATGACCCAGGATTACATCTCCCTTATCAGCTATCATGGACTCCACCTCTGCTGTCATTCT
>JAKSSM010000015.1 GCA_024403065.1 Clostridia bacterium
CCTTTCAGCATATGCAGATAAGCATGGAATTGAAGAAAAGAAGGAAGACTAAAATCTGAATCATAAAAGCACTGACCTAGGTCAGTGCTTCAGACTGTTGACAAAGTCCCACACGAAAGTGTGGGATTTTTTGATGAAATCAGGTGACTCGAAAAGCGTCAAACCCATTGATATTACTGGGGTTTCAATGCCTTTTGTGGTATAATATGAATGTAGGAAGGTGCACAGAATGATAACAAAAAACAAAGAAAACAAAGGACAGATTCAGATGGTTTCTCTTGAACAGCTTGTTCCCGAAGACCACCTTTTAAGAAAAATCGATAATCTCATTGATTTCAGTTTCATATATGATCTTGTAGAAGACAAATACAGCCCTGATTTCGGAAGACCAAGTATCGACCCTGTAACACTCATAAAACTCCCACTTATCCAGTGTATGTTCGGCATCAGAAGTATGAGACAGACAATACAGGAAATCAAAGTGAATGTAGCATACAGATGGTTTCTTGGACTTGATTTCTTTGATGATGTACCACATTTCAGTACCTTTGCAAAGAACTACAAAAGAAGATTCGAAGGCACAGATCTCTTTGAACAGATATTCACACAGATTCTCTATCAGTGTATGAAACACAAGGTTGTAGATACAAAGACATTCTTTGTTGATGCAACGCATGTAAAGGCAGCTGCAAACAACAAGAAGGCAACAAAGATACTTGTAGCAAAGAAAACAGCAAAGTTCTTTGATGAAAAACTTAATGAGGAGATAGATAAAGACAGAGAGGAACACGGAAAGAAACCATTTAAGGATAAAGATGATGACAACGGAAATGAAGGAGGAAGCGGAGAAGATGAAGGAAACCTTACTGAAAAGAAGGTAAGTACAACAGATCCTGAAAGCGGATGGTTCCATAAAGGAGAACACAAGGAAGTATTTGCATATTCAGTAGAATCAGCAAGTGACAGAAACGGTTGGATTATGGGATATACCATTCATCCAGGAAATGAACATGATTCACAGACATTCCCTGCAATCTATGAAAAACTTAAAAGCTTCAATCCTGAAATGATAGTAGCCGATGCCGGCTACAAGACACCAGCAATAGCGAAACTTCTTCTCGATGATGGTGTAATACCACTTATGCCATACAGAAGACCAATGACAAAGAAAGGTTTTTTCAGAAAGTATGAGTATGTATATGATGAGATATCCGACAGCTACATCTGTCCTAATGGTCAGCATCTGACATATCGTACTACAAACCGCGAAGGATATCGTGAGTACAAAAGCAATCCAAGGGTATGTGAAAGCTGCCCATACTTAGGCAGATGTACAAACAGCAAAGCGCATCAGAAGCTGATAACAAGACATGTATGGGAAAAGTACATTGAAATATGTGAAGAAGTACGTCTCAGTAAAGGTATGAAAGAAATCTATGATAACAGAAAGCAGACCATAGAAAGAATATTCGGTACTGCAAAAGAGAATCATGGTATGAGATATACGCAGATGGTAGGCAAAGAGAAAATGTCCATGAAAGTTGGGCTTACCTTTGCGTGCATGAATATGAAGAAGCTGGTAAAAATCATGGAGTTAAGAGAGACTCTCAACTCCTGCTTTGCATAGTTAAAGGCAAAATCATCATTAGATTTGCCTGTTTCAATGAAAACACAAGCAAAAAAGTCCTTCAGTACCCAATGTACCGAAGGACTTTGTCAACGATCTGACCTGCATAGAAATATGCAGGTTTTTTGTTGTAAAAATATAGATACAGTGATACAATGTGTGTAATAAATCGTACAGAGGAGGGCGCTATGGCAAAGAGTGCAAATCAGAAACTTAAACTTCTTTATCTCAAGAAAATTCTTGAAGAAAAAACCGAAGACGGAAAGGGTTTAAGCATAAAGGAAATCATTGAAGAACTTGCAAAATATGATATTTCAGCAGAGAGAAAGAGTCTCTATGATGATTTTCTGGCTCTTCAGAATTTTGGCGTTGATGTTGAAAAAGATGGCGTCGGAAATCAGACAAAATACTTCATTGCTGAACGTGATTTTGAACTCCCTGAGCTTAAGCTTCTTGTAGACTCTGTACAGACTTCAAAGTACATTTCAAAGAAAAAGAGTAATGAACTCATAAGAAAAATAGAGAAACTTACAAGTGCTGAAAATGCCAAGTCTCTTCACAGACAGGTATATGTTGAAAACCGTGTAAAAACACAGAATGAGACAGCATATCATGTAATAGATACTATTCATCAGGCAATAGGAAAAAATGAGAAAATAACATTCAAGTACTTTGACTATGATGAAAACAAGAAAAAGGTATATCGTCATGATGGAAACAGTTACGTGGTAAGTCCATGGGCTCTTGTAATTTCAGAAGACAAGTACTACATGATAGCTTTTGATGATGAGCATAAGGAAATCAGAAACTACCGTGTTGACAAGATGGAAAAAGCAGCATCGAACGGCGTTCCACGAGATGGTAAGAAAGAGTTTGAAAAGGAAGATGTTGCAAAGTACGAAACCATGTCCTTTGGTATGTTCAGAGGTGAAAAGGTGCGTGTAGGAATCCGTTTCAGAAAATCGCTTCTTAACGTAATGCTCGACAGATTCGGACATACGATTTCAATTATTCCATCTGATGATGAACATTATGAAACATCAATTGAAGTATTCCTTACTCCAACATTCCTTGCATGGCTTATGAACTTCGGTTCAGATGTTGAAATCACTCATCCAGAGGAAGCAAGAGAAAAGATCATTGCACTTGCAAGGGATACATTAAGTGCATACGAAGAGAAATAGCAGAAGGGGAAAAGTATGGCAAGTACATATGGCAAAAATCTAAAAGTAACACTTACAGGAACATCCCATGGTCCAAAGATTACAATTGACATCAAGGGACTTCCTGTGGGAATGAAAATAGCAGATACTGAACTTGTGGACCTTCTTTCAAGAAGAAAGGCCAAGGGCAATCTTGCAACTCCACGCCACGAACTGGATGAAGTTGTATGGGAAGAGGGTATTTCATGTGAAAACGGTATTCTTACTGTTACAGGACCAAAGATTACAGGTGCAGTATATAACAACAATACAAGAGGTTCCGATTACTCCAAGTTCCGTGATGTTCCACGTCCGGGACATGCAGACTATACTGCAATCATGAAGGATGGAGACAGAGTTGAGATTGAGGGTGGCGGAAGATTCTCAGGAAGAATGACTGTAGGACTCGGCATTGCAGGAGGAATCGCCAAGTAGATACTTAATCCCAATGCTAGCTCAGTAAAAGCCAAGGTTGCAGAGTCCGGTGGTTCAAGAAATCCGGAAGAGTTTGCATCCATCGTTCTTCAGGCCAAAGAGGAGCAGGATTCTGTTGGAGGAATTGTAAATGTAACTGTAACGGGCCTTCAGCCTGGTTCCTGTGGAGATACATATTTTGATGGTCTTGAATCAAGAATTTCTGAAGCAGTATTTGGTGTACCTGCAGTAAAGGGTGTATCCTTTGGTTCAGGCTTCCATGGAGCAAGACTTCGCGGTTCAGAAAACAATGATGCCTTCTATTTCGATTCTGAAATGGAAGTAAGAACCAGAACCAATAACCATGGAGGAATCCTTGGTGGTATAGCAAGCGGTATGCCAGTAACTCTAAATGTTGCAGTAAAACCTACACCATCCATTGGTCGTCCTCAGGAATCAGTAAATCTTTCAACAAACGAAAGTGAGATTCTTGAAGTAGGCGGAAGACATGATCCATGTATTGCACTCCGTATCCCACCAGTTCTTGAAAGCGTTGTATCAATGGCTGTACTGGATTCTCTTATGGAAGCGGACCCATATGAAGTGAAGGATCTCAATTCCTTAAGAAAGAAGATAGATACAGAAAACAGCATTATACTTGATTCATTTGAAAGAAGACTGGATTATGCAAAGGATATCGCACTCATCAAATACAGAGAGAATCTTCCTGCGCATAACGAAAAGCGTGTTCAGCAGATTCTGGAAAGAATAAGAGAAAGTGCAAGAGAAGAAAATGCTGATGAGGCAGTGGAACTCTTCAGAAAGATAATTGAACTTACTACATCTCTTGAAGAGAAACTTATGGATGCTGAAGAAGAAAAGAAAGTCTACGGTCTCATAGGAAACAAGATTTCAAAATCAAGAAGTCCAAGAATCCATAAGAGAATCGGAGAACTTTTAGGCCGCGAATATCCATATGAACTCTTTGAGATGGAAACATATGATGAAGTAAAGGATTTCATTCTTGAAGGTGACTTTGGTGGTCTCAATATCACTATGCCGTACAAGAGAGATGTCATTCCTTACCTCGATGGCATGACTGACCTTGCAAAGGAAATCGGTGCTGTTAATACCATCTATAGACGTAACGGAAAACTCCTTGGAGATAACACTGACTGCTATGGAGTAATCCACAGTTTCAGATCAAAAGGTGTGGATGTAAACGGAAAGAACTGCCTGATTTTAGGTACTGGCGGAGCGTCAGACAGTGTATACTACGCACTTAAATCCATGGGTGCAAACAGAATTGTAAGACTCACCCACAGTGACCTTGACAGTGGAAAGGCATATAACTATCTTGACTACGATATTATAGTAAATGCTACTCCATACGGAAGCTATGAAACAGCAGGAGACAGCCTGATTGACCTTAACTCCTTTGTAAACTGCAGATTTGTAATGGACCTTATCTATACACCTGTAAGAACAAAGCTTCTTCAGGATGCCAAACTTCTTGGAATTAAATATATCGGTGGAACCGATATGCTTGTAGCTCAGGCTGTAAAAGCCTATGAGGATTTCCTCGATGTGGACCTTTCAAATACAAGAAGAGAATCTGTAATTGCTGACATAAAGAACATGCTTTTAAAGGATGAGAATATCATTCTTGTTGGTATGCCAGGTTCAGGTAAAACAACTGTAGGAAAGAAACTTGCTGAACTCCTTCATAAGGACTTCTATGATACTGATGAAATGATTGAGTACAGAGAAGGAAAGTCCCCTGAGGATATCATAAATGAAATGGGTGAACCTGCTTTCCGTGAGAAGGAAAGAGAAACATGTATGGTTCTTTCCCAGGTCAAGAATGCAGTAATTGCAACAGGTGGTGGAATAGTACTTCAGGATGACAACTTCTATTCCCTTACAAATAACGGAACTGTAGTACTTTTAAAGCGTGACCTTGAAAAACTTGACAGAACCGGAAGACCGCTCAGTACTGATCTTCTTAAACTCTATACAAAGCGTGCACCACTTTATGATACATGGAAAGATATTGAAGTTGATGGTGAAGGAAAGACCATCGATGAAATAGCAAAAGAAATCACTGAAAGGCTGGAAATCTGATGAAGGTAGCATTTCATACACTAGGCTGCAAGGTTAACCAGTATGAGACTGAACTCCTTAAAGAACAGTTCAGAAAAGAAGGTTATGAGATTACTGATGAGGACAGTGCAGCTGATGTCTACATTGTAAATACCTGTACAGTAACAAATCTTGCAGACAGAAAATCAAGACAGTACATCCGTAAGATGAAGAATCTTTCAAAGGATTCATTAATCTGTGTTATAGGTTGTTATGCTCAGGTTGATCCTGAAGCACTATTAAAGATGCCTGAAGTTGATATTGTTCTTGGAAACGGTGAAAAGCATAAGCTCCTCGACTATGTAAAGGAATATGAAGGAGAGAAACTCAGTCATATTCTTGAGTACGATGAGCTTTCTGAGTACAACGAACATGACATCATCTTCTCCATGGAGGGAAGAAACAGAGGCTTTATAAAAATTGAAGAGGGCTGCGACAGATTCTGTTCATACTGTCTTATTCCTTTTGCAAGAGGTCATGTAAGATCCCGCAGTCCATTTGAGGTCATAAGAGAAGCTAAAGCCCTTATAGAAAACGGCTTTAAGGAAATCGTACTGACAGGAATTAATACAGCGCTTTATGGAACTGAAGAAGGTTTCAATGAAAAGTATGGTGTTGAGCTTTCGGGACTTGAATATATCATAAGAGAAATAAACAGTATTCCAGGAGAGTTCAGAATAAGATTAAGCTCCCTTGAACCTACTGTTGTAAATCGTGAGTATGTTGAAAGACTCATCAAATATGAGAAACTCTGTCACCATCTCCACCTTTCAATACAGTCAGGTTCAGACCATATCATCTCCCATATGAACAGACACTATACAAGGGAAGAATATATGGAGATTGTAGATGCCTTAAGAAGGTTCGACCCATATTACGGAATTACTACGGATATAATCGTGGGATTCTCAGGAGAAACTGAAGAGGATTTCATGGACTCTATGGATATAGTTGAACGTGCAAAATTCCTTAAGGTACATACATTCAAGTATTCAAAGAGAAAGGGAACCCGCGGATATTCCTTCAAGGATGAAGTTGATTCAAAGGGAAAGGATGAGAGAAGTGAACAACTAAAAGAAAAAAGTGCCGAAGTTACAAAGGAGTTCCTCCTTTCACAGGTAGGAACTGTAAGAAAAGTCCTCTTTGAAGAGGGTGAAAAAGTAAAATCCGGGTATACCGACTCATATATAAAGGTATATGTGGAAACTGAAAAAGATGTTCTTAACAGTCTTATGGATGTAAGACTTACAGGAATATATAAGGATGGAATGAAAGGAGAACTTGCAAATGGATAACTGTATTTTCTGCAAACTTGCAAATCATGAAATTCCAACAAATGTAGTTTATGAAGATGACAAGGTGTTCTGCTTCTATGATATGGAACCACAGGCACCTGTACATGTGCTTCTTATACCAAAGAAACACATCGCATGTCTTGATGACCTTAAAGCTGAAGACGTGGAAATCATTTCCCACCTTATGCTTAAGGTTAAGGAAATCGCTGAAAAGCTCGGTCTTCAGGAGGGATACAGAGTTGTATCCAATAATGGAGATCTCGCTGGACAGACTGTAAAGCATCTCCATTTCCACATTCTTGGAAAACGTGAAATGAAGTGGCCACCAGGTTGATTTTTGCTAAATGCACTTTAATAAGTGCATTTATTTTTCCCTATTTACTTTAGCATAGTAAAGTGATAATATAATAGAGCACTAAAGAAAGAGGTAGAATTTATGGAAAAACTACATTCAGAAAATATTGATACTTTATTCAAAGCCATACTCAGTCTTGATACTGTAGAAGAGTGCTACAGTTTCTTTCGTGACTTGTGTACAGTAAAGGAAGTAAAGGATATGGCTCAGCGTATGCAGGTAGCTCTTCTTCTTTCAGAAGGAAAGAACTATCAGGAAATTAATGAAATGACACAGGTAAGTACCGCAACCATAAGCCGTGTAAAGAATGCTCTTGAATACGGCAGTGACGGATACAAAATCGCAATAGAAAATCTCAAGGAGAAAACAGAATAGCTATGCTTAATGAAAAAAGTGTAATGAGAAGTGAAGAACTTTTCAGTATAAGACTGAGATCAGTGTTCCAGAAGTTTGGATATCAGAGATACAAGATGAGCCGCTTCGAGGAATATGACATATATGCAAAGAACAAGGACTTCCTTATTTCAGAGAATGTAATAACATTCCCTGACTCAAAGGGAAGACTTATGGCGCTTAAGCCAGACGTAACGCTTTCAATTGTTAGAAGTTTCAATGACAGAACTTCTGAGGTTCAGAAGCTCTACTACGATGAAAAGGTCTACAGAACTGTCCATAACAGTGCAGACTTCAAGGAAATCACTCAGCTTGGTCTTGAGTGTATTGGTGATATTGATGAAATCAGTATTTCTGAAGTACTTGTACTTGCATTAAAGTCCCTTCAGGAAATATCTGATGAATATATTCTTAATATCTCTGATATCGATATCATTTCCAAGGAGCTTTCAAGACTTGATGTTCCTGAAGATACAAAAAAGGAAATTCTGAAAGCCGTTGGTGACAAGAACTTTCATGAGCTTTCCATGGTCTTATCTTCCATGGAGGCAGAGCCTGAACAGAAGAGAAGAATTGAAGTAATTGCAAAGACATCAGGTGAACCTGAAGCAGTTATTTCATCCTTAAGAAATGAAGGAATAACTGGAGTAGAACTTGATATCCTTGAAAGAATAATAAAGGAAATAAGAAGTGCCGGATTCAGTAAAGGGGTTAAGATTGACTTTTCCGTATTAAGCAACACCAGCTACTATAACGGAGTTGTATTCAACGGATATGTAAGTGGAGTTTCAGGAAAAGTTATTTCTGGCGGAAGATATGACAAGCTCCTTCAGAAGATGGGAAAGAAAAAGAAGGCAATCGGTTTTGCCATCTATCTTGATGAACTTGAAAGACTGAGTGACGAAAAGCCTATGTATGATGTGGACACAGTTCTTCTATACAATGAAAATGATACTGATGTTACATTAAAGGCAAAGAAACTTATGGATGAAGGTCAGAGCGTCCTTCTTTCAAGAACAGTTCCAGAAAACAGAAGATACAGAAAAATTGTAAAGGCAGAAGATGTTCTGCTGGAGGTGTAGAAATATGCTTAGTGTTGCTCTTCCAAAAGGAAGACTTGGTGAAAAAGTATATATGATGTTTGAAAAGGCGGGTTTCGGATGTCCAGGTGTTATGGACAACAACAGAAAACTCATTTTCACAGATGAAGAAAAGGGAATAAGCTTCTTCTGGGTAAAGCCATCAGACGTAGCCATATATGTAGAACGTGGTGCTGCAGACATAGGTATCTGCGGTAAGGATATAATAAATGAGTATGAGCCTGATGTATATGAACTCCTTGACCTTAATATGGGTAAGTGCAGAATGTGTGTTGCAGCAAAGAAGGGTTACCGTGATGATCAGGATAGAACACTGATAGTTGCAACAAAGTTCAGTAACTGTGCACAGAAGTACTACAGCGCTTTAGGTCGTGATATTGATATTATTCATCTTAACGGCTCCATTGAACTTGCACCTATACTCAATATGTCCGATGTAATATTCGATATTGTTGAGACTGGTACAACCCTAAAGGAAAACAATCTTGAAGTTGTATCAACTGCATTTCCTATAAGTGCAAGACTTATTGCCAACAAGGCCGGATATGCTTTTAAAACTGATGAGGTGAATTCCTTAATTGAAAAACTCACAGATATCATGGGAGAACAGAAATGATAAAGATAATGAAGCTTGGTGAAACAAAAGAAGAGGAAATCTTCTTTCGTAAGCCACCAGAAACAGATGTAAGTAAAGCCGTTTCAGATATTCTTAGGAATGTCAGGGAAAATGGAGATAAGGCTATACTTGAATACGTAGAAAAGTTCGATGGAGCAAAGCTTGATTCACTCCTTGTAAGTGAAGAGGAAATTGAAGAGGCATTTAAAAGTGAAGATGAGAAGTTCATTGAAGTACTTAAAAGTGCAGCAAAGAATATTGAAGAGTTCCATAAGAAGCAGCTCCAGTCAGGATATGAAATAAAGGGAGAAAAGGGAATAGTTCTCGGGCAGAAGGTAATCCCTGTTGAAAAGGCAGGTATCTATGTACCAGGCGGTCAGGCTCCTTTATCATCCACAGTCCTTATGGATACAATCCCTGCAAAGATTGCAGGTGTAAAGGAAATAGTAATGGTTACACCACCTATGAAAAACGGCAAGGTGAACTCAGCAATTCTTGCAGCAGCAAAGATTGCAGGAGCAGACCGTATCTATAAGGTGGGTGGTGCTCAGGCAATTGCAGCTCTTGCCTATGGTACTGAAAGTATTCCAAAGGTTGACAAGATTGTAGGACCTGGTTCAGCCTTTGTTGCTGAAGCAAAGAAACAGGTATTCGGTATTGTTTCCATCGATATGATAGCTGGACCTAGCGAAATCCTTGTTATTGCAGATAAAAGTGCGGTTCCTTCCCATGTAGCAGCTGATATGCTTTCACAGGCAGAGCATGACAGAATGGCGTCAGCAGTTCTTGTTACTGATTCAGAAGAACTTGCATCTTCCGTTTCTCTTGAAATTGAAAGACAGCTTAAGCTTCTTCCAAGATATGAGGTAGCAAGAGTATCCATTGATAATCATGGCAAGATTATAATCGCAGAAAATATTGATGAAGTAATAGATATTGCGAACCGTATTGCACCTGAACATCTTGAGCTTTCAGTAGATAATCCTTTCGATTATCTTGAAAGAATCAGAAATGCAGGTTCAATCTTCCTCGGAAAGTATGCACCTGAAGCATTGGGAGACTACTATGCAGGTTCAAATCATACACTTCCAACAGGCGGTACCGCAAAATTCTCGAGTCCACTTTCAGTAGACGATTTCGTACATAAATCACAGTATATCTATTACACAAAGGAAGCACTCCTTGATGTAGCAGAAGACATTGCACTATTTGCTGAAAAGGAAGAACTTAGTGCCCACGCAAGAAGCGTAACCATAAGAATGGAGGATAAATAAATGAGCAGATTTTTCAGTTCAAGATATGAATCCCTTGAACCATATACACCAGGTGAACAGCCAAAGAATTTAAGTGAAGTAATCAAACTGAATACAAATGAGTCACCATATCCACCACTTAAAGAGGCTATGGAATATGGCTTTAATACTGCAAGACCACTGAATCTCTATTCAGATCCTGAGTGCGTAGAACTTCGCACAGAAATGGCAAAGAAGTATGGCATAAAGCCATCACAGGTAGTTGCAGTAAACGGCTCAGATGAAATTTTAAATTTCTCATTCATGGCATTCTGCGATGACAGGAATACTGCAGCATTCCCTGATATTACCTATGGTTTCTACAAGGTATTTGCAGATTTCAATCACGTAAGGTATGAAGAAATTCCACTTGATAAGGACTTTAAGGTTGACTTTAGAGACTATCTTGGAATAAACAAGACTATTTTCATAGCTAACCCTAATGCTCCAACAGGCCTTACAATTTCACTTTCAGAAATTGAAGAAATTCTAAAGTCAAATCCTGATAATGTTGTAATAATTGACGAAGCATATGTGGATTTCGGTGGAGAAAGTGCAGTAAAACTCATTGATACATACAAGAATCTTCTTGTAACTCAGACTTTCTCAAAGTCACGTTCCATGGCAGGTGGAAGACTCGGTTTCGGATTTGCATGTGAAGAACTCATTTCTGATATCAACAGAATCAGATTCTCCACAAACCCATATAACGTAAATGCCATGACAATGGCAGTCGGTGTTGGTACACTTAAAAACGATGACTACTATATGGAAAAGTGCAGAGAAATCGCTGCTACCCGTGACTACACAAGAGAAGAACTCATAAAGATGGGATTCAGCGTAATTCCATCAAAGGCAAACTTCATCTTTGCAGAAACAGACAGAATCGATGGAGAAGTGTTATACAACAGACTCAGAGAAAGAAATATTCTTACACGTCACTTCAAGAATGAAAGAATCAGAAACTTTGTAAGAATCTCCATTGGAACAAAGGAACAGATGGCCAGATTCCTTCTTGCAGTCAAAGAAATACTGGAGGAAAAATAATGAGAACAGCAGAAGTTCTGAGAAAGACAAAAGAGACAGACATAGAACTTAAAATAAACCTGGATGGAACCGGTGAATCAGTTATCGATACAGGGGTAGGATTTATGGATCACATGCTTACACTTTTCTCAAAGCATGGAAGATTTGACCTTGAAGTAAAATGCAATGGAGATACTGATGTGGATGACCATCATTCCGTTGAAGATATCGGTATTGCACTTGGTACTGCATTTAAGGAAGCTCTTGGAAACAAGGCAGGTATTGAAAGATATGGTAATATGATTATGCCTATGGATGAATCACTGATCCTTACATCAGTAGATATCTCAGGCCGTGGAGCACTCTATTTCACACTGGATATCCCAACTGAAAAGGTTGGTACATTCGATACTGAGCTTGTTGAAGAGTTTTTCATTGCCTTTGCAAGAAATGCTGAACTTACTCTCCATATGAGAAAACTTGCAGGAAAGAATTCGCACCACATTATTGAAGGTGCATTCAAGTCAGTTGCAAGAAGCCTGAAAATGGCAGTTAAGATTGATGAGAAGTTCAGAAATGATATTCCATCCACAAAAGGAGCACTCTAATGATTGCAATAGTTGATTATGGTGTAGGAAATCTCTTTTCACTCAAGAGTTCTTTCAGTGCCATTGGTGAAGAGGTAACTGTTACATCTGACGAAAACGTATTAAGAAATGCTGATAAGATAGTACTTCCAGGTGTTGGTGCCTTTGAAGATGCTGCAAAGAAACTCAAGAGTTCCGGTCTTGATCAGGTGATTGTTTCTCTGGCTTTATCCGGAAAGCCACTCCTTGGTATCTGCCTTGGAATGCAGATGCTCTTTGATGAAAGCTATGAGTATGGATGCCACAAGGGCTTAGGTCTCATTCCGGGTAAAGTTGTTCCAATGGAAGGCGTAATTCCAGCTGAATTAAAGATTCCACATATCGGATGGAATGCTCTTAAGATGAATCAGGACTGTGAAATCACAAAATATATAAAAGAAGGTGACTTTGTATATTTCGTTCACTCATACTATGCAGACTGTGATGAAAAGTACAAGGTTGCTGTATCTGAGTATGGAAAGGATCTTACAGCAATAGTAAAGAAAGACAATGTGTTCGGATGTCAGTTCCATCCTGAAAAAAGTGGAGAAGTGGGATTAAACATCCTTAGAGCATTTTCTAGAGAGGTATAGTTTTATGTATATTTTACCTGCAATTGATCTGTATGACAGAAAGGCAGTGCGTCTTTTTAAAGGTGACTACAGCAATATGACAGTATATAGCACAAATCCTGTGAGCATTTCAGAGGATTTCATAAGATGTGGTGCAGTATGGCAGCATGTAGTTGATCTTGAAGGAGCAAAGAGTGGAAACACGGATAACCTTGATGTTATAAAAGAACTTGCGTCCCTTAAGGATATAAAGACTGAAGTAGGCGGCGGAATCCGCAGTATGGAAGTAATTGAAAAATATATGAAGGCAGGAGTATCCCGTGTTATTCTTGGTACTGCTGCTGTAACTGATCCTGAATTCCTGAAGCTTGCAGTAAAAGAATTCAAGGAACATGTTGCAGTTGGAGTTGACCTTAAGGATAACTATGTTGCAATAAAGGGATGGACTGAAAAGTCAGCATACAGCGCAGATGAGTTCTTCAGGCATATCTGTGATATCGGCGTAAAGACAGTAATCTGTACTGACATATCAAAAGATGGTGCCATGAAGGGAACAAACCATGAACTCTACAGCACTTTAAGAAGAAACTATGATATAAATCTCATTGCATCAGGTGGAGTATCATCCATGGATGATGTAAAGAGACTCCGTACTCTTGATATCTATGGTGCAATTATAGGTAAAGCATATTACGAAAAAACAATTGATTTAAAATCCGCAGTTGAGGTAGCAAAATAATGATAACAAAAAGAATAATCCCATGCCTTGACGTAAAGGATGGAAGAGTAGTAAAGGGCGTGAATTTTACAGGACTTAATGATGTATCATCTCCTGTAACCCTTGCAGAATACTACAGCAGATGTGGTGCTGATGAACTGGTTTTCTATGACATAACAGCATCTGCTGAAGGAAGAAAACTGTTTACAGATATTCTGACTGAAGTAGCATCAAAAATATTTATACCACTCACGGTAGGTGGTGGAATAAACACAGTTGAAGACTTCGATAGAGTCCTCAAGTGTGGTGCAGACAAGGTATCAGTAAACTCTGGCGCCATAAGAAACCCTGACCTTATCTATGAAGCAGCAAAGAGATACGGAAACCAGTGTGTTGTAATATCCTGTGACATCAAAAGAGTTGATAATGAATTCAGGGTATTCTCAAAAGGCGGAAGAGTGGACACTGGTATGGAAGCCATATCCTGGATAAAGAGATGCGTGGATAATGGTGCAGGTGAAGTAGTAGTAAACTCCATTGATACAGATGGTGTAAAGAAGGGATTCGACCTTCCAATGCTTAAAGCTGTGCTTGACGCAGTAAATGTTCCAGTTATTGCATCTGGTGGTGCAGGAAGCGCTGCAGACTTCATCAAGCTTTTCAGGGAACTTCCAACAATAGATGCAGGTCTTGCAGCATCAATTTTCCATTTCAGAGAAGTGGAGATATCAGACCTTAAGAAAGAAATGATTAAAAACGGCATCAATGCCAGAATATAGAGGAGATATAAAAGTGGTTAATATCAGTGAACTTAAATTTGATGAAAAGGGACTTATCCCTGCAATCGTAGTAGATGCAGTATCCAAAAGAGTTCTTACTCTTGCATATATGAACGAAGAGAGCCTTAAGATTTCCATGGAAAAGGAACTTACATGCTTCTTCAGCCGTTCCCGTCAGGAACTCTGGCTTAAGGGTGAAACAAGCGGAAACTATCAGCATATCGTTTCAATCACAGCAGACTGTGACAGGGATGCACTTGTTGTAATGGTAGAGCCAGATGGTCCTGCATGTCACCTCAATAACTTCTCATGCTTTGAATTCCCTGTATTTGAAAGTGAAGAAAGAAAGGAATTCTCATACGAAGGTCTTATGGAACTTATTCGTGGAAGAAAAGAGGAAAAGAAGGAAGGTTCCTACACTACATATCTCTTTGAAAAGGGTATTGACAAGATATTAAAGAAGGTAGGAGAGGAATGTACAGAAGTTATTATTGCTGCAAAGGAGAATGACAAGGCAGAAACCGTATATGAGGTATCTGACCTTCTCTACCATATCATGGTAATGATGGTTGAACAGGGAATTTCACTTGAGGATATCCACAGAGAACTTGCTTCACGTCATGTAATTGACAAAAAGGTAAAGCAGGAAAAGATGACAGGAGTAAAGTAATGGAGCGTTTGGATCTTCATACGCACACTGTCTTCTGCGATGGTAACAATACTCCAGAAGAAATGGTGCTTTCTGCAATTGAAAAGGGACTCAAGACTTATGGAATATCAGGTCATTCCTTTACTTCCTTTGATTTAAGCTACTGTATGGGTAGATCAGATAACGGAGAAGGTGTAAAGCAGTACATTGCTGAACTTAAGAGGCTGAAAGAAAAGTATAAAGACAGAATTGAAGTTCTTATCGGAGTTGAACAGGATCAGTTTTCATCTGAAAGTACTGAAGAATTCGACTATGTAATAGGTTCAACCCACTATCTGAAAATTGGAGATGAATATATTACTGTTGACTACAAGCCTGAATATCTTACTGATGCCTGTGAAAGATTCTTTAATGGAGATTTCTATGCACTCTGCGAATACTATTTTGAAGAGGAAGCGCAGGTTATAGAAAGAACAGGTGCTGACATAATCGGACATTTTGACCTCATATCAAAGCTCAATGAGAAAGAGCATTTCTTTGATGAAGATAATGAAAGGTACATTGCAGCATGGAAGAACGCAGCGGATATTCTTTTAAAGACAGGTAAGGTATTTGAAATAAATACCGGAGCAATATCAAGAGGATACAGAACTGAGCCATATCCAAGTATCAGTATGATTGAGTATCTAAAGGAGAGGGGAGCAAAGTTCATTCTTTCCAGTGACAGCCACAGTGTTGATACCATTGCCTATGACTTTGAAAAATATGAGAAATATGTAAAATAAAAAAATGCACCATTGGTGCATTTTTTATTTCAAATAATCTTGAACAAGCTTTTTAACGATGCCACCATCAGCAACACCCTTAACTTTCGCCATTACAGGGCCCATAAGTTTGCCCATGTTTGACATGCTCTTTTCAATCTGAAGTTCTTCAGCTACTGCAATAATAACTTCTTTTATTTGGTCTTCTGAAAGCTGCTCTGGTAAGTATCTTTCAAGAATGGCGATTTCCTGCTTGTATGAATCCAGTAAATCTGTTCTACCTGCTTTTTCAAAATCAGATAAAGCATCTTTTCTCATCTTAACCTGCTTGGTCAGGATGGCTACAATGCCCTGATCATCCAATTCTGCGCCACGATTATCAACTTCATACTGCTTTATAGCGGCTCTAGCGAAGCTGATAGTACTTTTAGCGACTTCATCGTGAGATTTCATAGCTTCCTTAAAGTCGGCCATTAATCTTTCTTTGATTGTCATAAACTAAAACTTTCTAGCTTTCTTTCTTGCAGCTTCAGACTTCTTCTTCTTCTTTACGCTTGGCTTTTCATAGTGTTCTCTTTTTCTTAATTCAGTCATAACACCATCTCTAGCACATGCTCTCTTGAATCTCTTAAGAGCGGATTCTAAGCTTTCGCCTTCTTTAACCTGTACAATTGCCATTTAGTCTCACCTCCTCTGAAAATGAAATTAGGTATGAACAAAGTTAATAGACTCTAGTATTATACTATCTGTATGCTTTCTTTGCAAGATAAAATTGGAGTTTTCTTTATTGAGTTTTCCATTGCAAATTAGTATAATAACCTTATATGTGCTATCGAAAGAAAAGGTGAAACATGAACATTTTATTTGATAACGAAGAAAACGTTGGAGAGTTACTCTTGAGCAAAATGACTGATGCAGCCCTTTATGCAATGGAACTTGAAGATCTTCCAGAAGACAGAGTTGAAATCAGTGTAAGCTTTGTATCTCTTGAGGAAATTCATGAGCTTAACCGTGAATATCGTAATGTGGATAGACCTACAGATGTATTAAGCTTCCCTCAGTTTGAAAGAGATGAGGAAATCCCTGAAGTTGGTCCTGTATATCTTGGAGATGTAGTAATCTCAACAGATAAGGCAAAGGCTCAGGCGGAAGAGTATGGTCATTCCTACGAAAGAGAACTTGTATATCTCTTTACTCATTCAGTTCTTCATCTTCTTGGATATGACCATATGGAAGAAGATGAAAAGAAAGAGATGCGAGAAAGAGAAGAAGAAATCATGTCACATCTTGGAATATTCAGATAAATCAGGAGAGAATTTTGGAAAGAAGAATTAGAATTAGCGACAACATTGATAGAGCAGCCCTCTTTGGAAACCTTGATTCAAATCTTAAGCTGATTGAAGATGAAATCGGTGTTGATGTAATCCAGAGAGATGACACACTTATCCTTAAGGGAGAAAATGTGGATATTGCTGAAATTGCACTGAAAGAATTTATGGATGTCCTTGAATCAGGTGAAGAACTTGATCAGCAGAAGACTACATATATATTGAATCTGGCAAAGGATGGCATATCCTTTAGAGAAAGCCGTATTGAAAAGGACATAATCTGTTTCAATCACATGGGTAGACCAATCAAACCAAAGACTCTTGGTCAGAGACAGTATCTCAAGGAACTCCGTGAAAAGGAGATAGTTTTTGCAATCGGCCCAGCAGGTACAGGTAAAACATATATGGCAATAGCCATGGCCTGCAATGCCTACAAGAACAAGGAAATCCAGAAGATCATCCTTGCACGTCCAGCGGTTGAAGCGGGTGAAAGACTTGGATTCTTACCTGGAGACCTTCAGGAAAAGGTAGACCCATATTTAAGACCTTTATATGATGCTCTTTATGATGTACTTGGTCGTGATCAGGCATTAAGACTCAAGGAAAAGGAAGTAATAGAAGTTGTTCCTCTTGCATATATGAGAGGTAGAACTCTTGATAATGCATTCATAATCCTTGATGAAGCACAGAATGCAACACGTGAACAGATGAAGATGTTCCTTACACGTATGGGATTCGGCTCCCGTATCGTTGTGACTGGAGATATCACTCAGGTTGACCTTCCTAGAGACAAGAAGTCAGGCCTTATTGAGGCAAAGGAAGTATTAAAGAACGTTAAAGAAATCGGTTTTTCGTATTTGAGAGAACAGGACGTTGTAAGACACGACCTTGTAAGAAAGATAGTAGGAGCATATGACTCATACTATTCAAGAAAGAATGACAAAGGAGAAGAAGATGACAGATAGAGAACTTTATGTAATCGCAAAGGAAATGACAAAAAGATCCTATGCACCATTCAGCAAATTCTGTGTAGGTGCTGCACTTGAATGCAAGGATGGTACAATTTTTACCGGATGTAACGTTGAAAACTCATCATTTGGTGGCACAATCTGCGCTGAACGTGTAGCAATGACAAAGGCTATTTCAGAAGGATATCATGACTTTAAGCAGATTATGATTACATCATCTGGTGGAGAAGCATGGCCATGCGGAATCTGCAGACAGTTCATGAAGGAATTCTGTGATGATGATTTCATCATCTACACAGCAGCAGATATTGACCATATCAGAAAATATACTATGGATGAAATCCTTCCAGAAGGATTTAGAATGGAAGCAAAATAGATGAAGTCAGGATTTGTTTCAATTATCGGTAGACCAAATGTTGGTAAGTCAACACTTCTTAACCAGATTTTGGGAGAGAAGATTGCAATTACTACAAACAAGCCACAGACAACAAGAAATAACATAAGAGGAATATATACAAGAGTCGACTCCTATGAGGAAGGAGATACTAATGATATCGTAGCTCAGTTTTTTGGAAGTGCAAAGACTCCAAAGGATGGAGTTCAGCTTGTCTTTATTGATACTCCTGGTATCCATAAGCCACATAACAAGCTTGGAGAGTTTATGACATCATCAGCTCTTTCCACACTTAATGAAGTTGACTGTATCCTTTTCCTTGTAGATGAAAAGTACAGTGACAAGGGTGGAGACAAGTATATCCTTGAAATGCTTAAAGAGGTAAATACACATAAGTTCCTTCTTATAAACAAGATTGACAGTATGAAGCCTGAAGAATTCAAGGAAACATATGACAAGTACAGTGAACTGAATGTATTTGATGCAATCTTTGGTATTTCAGCAAGAGACGGAAAGCATGTGGATGAAGTATTGAAGAAAATTGAAGAAGTAGTTCCTGTTGGACCTATGTACTATCCTGAAGGATTAATCACTGATCATCCGGAAAGATTTGTTGTAAGTGAGATTATAAGAGAAAAAGCGCTCCTTTATCTTAATGATGAAGTACCTCATGGTATTGCTGTTGAAATAGACAGTTTCAAGGAAGGTGAAAAGCTTACATCAATCAGTGCTACAATAAACTGTGAAAAGAAATCACATAAGGGAATCATTATCGGTAAAGACGGTAAGAAGCTCAAAGGTATCGGTAAGGCATCAAGAGAAGAAATCGAGGCACTTCTTGGTACAAAAGTATTCCTTGAACTCTGGGTTAAGGTAAAGGAAAACTGGAGAGAATCAGGCAGTCAGGTAGCGAATTTCGGATACGATAAGAAGAATATTTAAGTGTGCTGAAATAAGAATAAAAAATATACAAAATATTTGCAGAAAAGGTGAGCCTTTTCTGCTTTTTTTTTACTCTTTATGTAATGAAAGCAGATATTATATTTTTTAAATCAAAAGAGGTAGCTGAACCCATTATTACATTATATTTTTTGCTAACCTGGTGTGGGAGAGGCTGCTGTTACCGTTGGCTTGGGTGAAGCCTTTGGTCGTTTGAACAAGAGGGCCATTATTGCACTTCGTGGGCCTTCACTTGGTCCATGCTTTGGTGTAAAGGGTGGAGCAGCGGG
>JAKSSM010000150.1 GCA_024403065.1 Clostridia bacterium
TGAACTTAATGTTCTTGAGTCAGCTGTAAGTGAAATTGTAGATATCACATTCAAAGCTTTCACACAGAATGACCTTAATGGAGCAGGCAGAGTTGAACCTCTTGAAGAAGTCATTGACGGTCTCTGTGATGAAATGAAGACACATCATATTGACAGACTTCAGAAGGGAAACTGTACACTGAATCAGGGATTTGTATTCAACGACCTTATTACAAACTTTGAACGTATAGCAGACCACTGTTCAAATATTGCAGTAGCAATCATTGAACTTGAAGACGATGAGTTCGACACTCATGAATATCTTGAGAGTATCAAGGAAGTAAAGGATGCTTCATTCAGTAAGCACCTTAAAGAGTATCAGGACAGATATTCATTCTAAAAAATATTCAATCAAAATGGAGAGCATCTGCTCTCCATTTTTTGTTAGTCATTTGATGATGGGAAGTATGGTTTGAGTACTCCTGCAAGATTTGGTATAGGCATAGTCTGAAGCCATACTCTTCCAGGACCTGTAAGAACTGTATTGAAGAGTCCTTCACCACCGAAAAGCACATTCTTTGCGCCTCTTATTGTCTGTACTTCCATATTAACTGTTTCGTCCATAGCTGCAAGATATCCTGTATCAACTACAATCTTCTGACCAGGCTTAAGCTCGTACTGAACAACATGTCCATCGAATTCTGCAAAGGCAATACCATTTCCGGATACTTTCTGGAGGATGAACCCTTCACCACCGAAAAGTCCAACGGATGCCTTCTGGTTGAAATGTGTTGAAAGAGTTACACCCATTTCAGCTGCAAGGAAGGATCTTTTCTGGAAAATCATTCCATGACCAGGTGCAATTTCAAAAGCCTTGATTGAACCAGGGAAGGATGATGCGAATGCGATCATTCCAGGACCACCAGTTGCTGTATAGATGTTCTGGAAAAGCTTTTCGCCACTGAGCATTCTTCCAAGTGCCTTTCCAAGACCTCCGTTTGATGTTGTTTCCATAAGCATATTTGGTGACATCCAGCTCATACTGCCGGATTCTGTAAACATTTTTTCGCCATTTTCAAGGTTGCATACAACTACAGGGAGTGTGTCGCCTAAAATTTCATATTTCATAAAGATATCCTCCTTTTTATATGCTCATTATATATCAAAATCACAAAAAATTCACTGAAATTTTGTGCGGATTGTGATACAATCATAATGTTAATCAGGAGAATTTTAAGATGATAAAAAAACTAGTTAAGTATGTAAAAGGATACTGGAAGTATGTCATCGCTACACCAATCATGGTTCTTATCGAGACACTTCTTGAAATCCTTATACCATATGTCATGGCAAATCTTATTGACTATGGTATATATGCAGGGAATATGGGAGAAATCAGAAAGTATGGATTCATGCTTCTAGGATATTCAGTTCTCTCCCTTGTTTTTGGTATGGGTGCTGCAGCTACTGCGCCATTTGGCTCAACAGGATTTGCAAAGAATCTGAGACGTGCAATGTACTACAAGGTGCAGGACTATTCATTCCAGTCCATTGACAAGTTCTCAACAGCATCTATCGTAACAAGACTTACAACAGACGTTACAAATGTTCAGCAGGCATTCCAGATGATTACAAGAATCTGCTTCAGAGCACCAAGTATGATTGTGTTTGCTCTTATTGCAGCATTCAGAGTTAATTCAAAGCTTGCTCTTGTATATCTTTCAGTTGTACCTTTTCTTTTTGCAGGCCTTATTTTCATGGCAAGTGTAGTAAGACCTATATTTGAACGTATGTTCAAGAAGTATGACAAACTTAACAGAACAGTGCAGGAAAACCTCTATGCTGTACGTGTTGTTAAGTCCTTCAACAGACAGGAATTCGAAAAGAAGAAGTTCAGAGATGTATCTGGTGATATCTTTGGAGATGGTTCAAAGATTGAAAGAACAATGGCTTTTATGGCTCCAATCATGCAGTTCAGCATGTACACATGTATAATTCTTCTTTCATGGCTCGGTGCAAAGATGATTGTACAGTCAGGAAACAATGAACTCTATGGCCTTACAACAGGTCAGCTTATGAGTATGATTACATACACCACTCAGATTCTTATGAGCCTTATGATGATGTCCATGGTATTTGTAATGATCCTTACTGCAAGAGCATCCGTTGCAAGAATTGTTGAAATTCTTGATGAAGTTTCAGAAATTCAGGAACCAGCGGATCCTGTAATGGAAGTAAAAGATGGTTCAATCGACTTTGAAAATGTAAAGTTCAACTACAAGACAAAGGTAGATAATGAAATCCTTACAGAAAAGGATGTTGTAAGACATGACGTTCTTTCTGATATAAATCTTCATATTGAATCAGGTATGACAGTTGGTATAATCGGAGGAACAGGTTCTTCAAAATCATCCCTTGTTCAGCTTATTCCAAGACTCTATGATGCAACAGGAGGATGTGTAAAGGTTGGTGGCGTAAACGTAAAGGATTATGATATCAAGACTTTAAGAGACAATGTTTCCATGGTTCTTCAGAAGAATGTGCTTTTCACTGGAAGTATCAGAGAAAATCTTCTCTGGGGTAATGAAAATGCAACTGAAGAAGAAATAAGACATGCACTTGATGTTTCAAACTCTGCAGAATTTGTTGACAAGTTTGAAAAGGGTCTTGATACAATGCTTGAACATGGTGCAACAAATGTTTCAGGCGGTCAGAAACAGAGACTCTGTATCGCAAGAGCACTTCTTAAGAAACCAAAGATTCTTATCCTTGACGACTCAACATCTGCATGCGATATGACAACAGATGCAAAGATAAGAAATGCCTTAAAGAACGAAGCACCAGATGTAACAAAGATTATTATTGCTCAGAGAATTTCATCAGTACAGGATTCTGATATCATTATCGTAATGGATGATGGTAAGGTAAGTGCATGTGGAAACCACGACTACCTTATGGCAAACAGCAACATCTACAGAGAAGTATATGAAACTCAGAACAAGTCAAACTTAGGAGGTGATTTCGATGCCTAGTCCAGGACCAAGAGGAGGAAGAGGTGGCGGAAGAGCCATGCTCCAGAAGGGGGAACTTAAGACCCTCAATATGGGAACAGTTAAAAGACTCCTTTCATATCTCAAGGCATACAGATTCAAACTCTTCCTGGTATGCTTATGTATCGTTATTTCTGCATTCGCATCAGTAAAGTCATCACTTTTCATTCAGACACTGATTGATGACCATATCACACCACTCCTTGTGACAGATGCAGCAGATTTCTCTGGTCTTTTCAGAGAGATACTTAAAATGTGTGCTGTATTCTTATGTGGTATTCTTTCCACATTATTCTACAGCCGTACAATGGGTATCATTTCTCAGGGAACACTTAAAATTGTAAGAGACGAGATGTATGATCACATGCAGACTCTCCCTATAAAATACTTTGATACAAATTCTATCGGAGACATCATGAGCCATTATACAAATGACACAGATGCCTTAAGACAGATGCTTTCACAGACACTTCCACAGCTTGTAAGTTCCGTTATTTCAATGATAACAGTAACTTTCTCCATGCTTCACTTAAGTGTTTACCTTACAGTTCTTGCCTTTGGATTCGCAGCATTTGCCATGATTCTTGTAAGAACAATCGTAGGTAAATCCGGTGGATTCTTTGTAAAACAGCAGAAATCCATTGGTAAGCTTAATGGTTATGTTGAAGAAATGATCAAC
>JAKSSM010000151.1 GCA_024403065.1 Clostridia bacterium
TTAGTGACTTTGTTTAACAAATCCGTTTTACCAAGGGGAGTATATGATATGCACTGGGTAAAAAACGGTACAGAAAGGATTGGGTATGGGGGTATCTAAAAAATCTATAACCCATCTTTTGTATAGCTAATTTTTATATATTCCTCCACTTTACGACAAAAAATATTTGTGATATTATTAACATATAGATAAACTCTATATTTTCCATAATGGAAAATCAAAAAAATATATACAGTTGGATGATATTTTTCAGGAGATTCAATTGAATTTGAAGCCGAAGGAATAAGACATACGAACCAGGTATGGACGAAGATCTCAGGCAAAAGGACTGGAAAATGGACAACACTCTGGAGAGCGGAAACGCACCGTAGAAGTAATTATTTATATATAAGAATCTTTCAGGTCAGATACAGAGCAAGCGGTAACCTTTTTTATCGTTTGTTCTTTTTTTGTACATATTATGAAAATCATTACAAACAATCCACTGGTAAAAACTGAACTTGGGAAAAGAGACGATGTGGAAATCCTGTATATGGATATCACCTACAGAGAAATCCTTACATATGTAAGAGATATGGTGCATCAGGGATATATTCTTCTTACACATCCTTTATCAGGTTCCGTAAAACCAAATGAAAACAGATACCGTTCAATCGGTTTGTCTGACAGACCAGGAAAGTCCCTGGATTTCAAATCACTCGAAATCATTGAATCTGCAATTGTTACCTTTGACAAGTTCAAGCCAAAGAATATGGTAGTAGGCGACCGTATAATAAATGATATGCAGTTCATTGACTATACACTGATATCATCAGTTTTTTAGATATTTTAGGAGGTAGAAAAGCATGAAACTGGAATTAGGCTATATTAAGATTAACGACGTAGTCTTTTCAAATGAAGAGCCAAAGGTTCAGGCTGGTGTCCTTTATCTTAACCCGGAAAAGATAAAGGAAATCGTTCTTGAAGATGACAAAATCAAGGACGTAAAGGTTGAACTTGCAAAGCCAGGTGAAAGCGTAAGAATTACTCCAGTTAAGGACGTTATCGAACCACGTGTGAAGGTAAGTGGAAAGGGTGGCGTATTCCCAGGAGTTATTTCAGGCGTTGAAACAGTAGGCGAAGGAAAAACAAACGTACTCAAAGGATGTGCTGTTGTAACAACAGGAAGAATCGTTGGTTTCCAGGAAGGAATCATCGATATGTGTGGAGAAGGCGCAAAGTACACTCCATTCTCAAAGCTTCTTAACGTTGTTCTTGATATGCACAAGACCACGAACTTGCCATCAGAATGGCCGGTTTAAAGGTTGCATCATACATCGGTGCTCTCGGAAAGGATGTTACTCCTGATGAAGTGACTGAATATGAAACACTTACACTTAAGGAAGGTATGGCAAAGTATCCTGATCTTCCAAGAGTAGGTTATGTACAGATGCTTCAGTCACAGGGACTTCTTCACGACACATATGTATATGGTGTTGATGCAAAGAAGACACTTTCAACAGTAATCTATCCAACAGAAGTTATGGATGGTGCTATCATTTCCGGAAACTGCGTTTCAGCATGTGACAAGAACACAACATATGTTCATGAAAACAACCCAATCGTTTATGACCTCTTCAAGAGACATGGAATTGACTACAATTTCTGCGCTATGGTAATCACAAACGAAAACGTATACCTTGCTGATAAGGAACGTTCATCCAACTGGGCTGCAAAGCTTTGTGAATTCCTTTCACTTGATGCTGTAATCATTTCAGAAGAAGGATTCGGTAACCCAGATACTGACCTTGTAATGAACTGCAAGAAGATCAGTGCAAAGGGAATCAAGACTGTAATCGTTACTGACGAATATGCAGGCCGTGATGGTTCATCACAGTCCCTTGCAGATGCTCACTCATCATGTGATGCGGTAGTAACTGCAGGAAATGCTAACCAGGTTATCACTCTTCGAAAGATGGATAAGGTAATCGGAACAGAAGAATATGTTGGAATTATTGCAGGTGGTTGGGCTGACAACAAGAAGGCTGACGGAACAATCGATGTTGAAATCCAGGTAATCACTGGTGCAACAAGTGAAGTTGGATTCTTCAACTTAAGTGCAAGATAGGAGGAAGAAATGAGTAAATATAGAGTAGTAATGTATATCAACCAGTTCTTCGCTCAGATCGGTGGAGAAGAAAAGGCTGATATCAGACCTGAATACAGACCTGGACCTGTAGGTCCTGGTAATGCCTTCAAGATGGCATTTGGTGAAGATGTTGAAATCGTAGGAACTTGTATCTGCGGTGACTCATACTTCAATGAAAATATGGATTCAGCTAAGGCTGAAGTTTTAGAAATGGTAAAGAAGGCTTCCCCAGACCTCTTTATCGCAGGTCCTGCATTCAATGCAGGAAGATACGGTGTTGCATGTGGTGAAATGGCGTCCTTCGTTAAGGCTGAACTTGGAATCCCAACAGTAACTGGTATGTACGTTGAAAACCCTGGTGTTGATATGTACAAGGCTGGTACATATATCGTATCAACAAGAAACAGTGCTGCTGGTATGGCTGATGCAGTAAAGAAGGTATCCGCTCTTGCTCTCAAGCTTTTAAAGGGAGAAAAGGTTGGATCATCTGTTGAAGAAAACTACATCAACCAGGGAATCCGTGTAAACATGTTCGAAGAAAAGCGTGGTTCAGAAAGAGCTGTTGACATGCTTGTTAAGAAGCTTGCAGGCGAAGCATTCACTACTGAATATCCAATGCCAGACTTCGACAGAGTTGAACCTAACAAGGCGGTAAAGGATATTACAAAGGCAAAGGTTGCTCTTGTAACATCAGGTGGTATTGTTCCATTCGGTAACCCAGACCACATCGAATCATCATCAGCATCCCACTACGGAAAGTATGATATCGAAGGCGTAACAGATCTTACAGCTGAAACATATCAGACTGCTCACGGTGGATATGACCCTGTATATGCAAATCAGGATGCAGACAGAGTTCTTCCAGTTGATATCATGAGAGAAATGGAAAAGGAAGGAAAGATTGGAAGCCTCCACAGATATTTCTATACAACAGTTGGTAACGGAACATCAGTAAAGAACGCAAAGGCCTTTGCTGCTGAATATGCTCAGGAACTTAAAGCAGATGGTGTGGACTGCGTAATCCTCACTTCTACATGAGGAACTTGTACACGTTGCGGCGCAACAATGGTAAAAGAAATTGAAAGAGCAGGTATCCCTGTAGTTCACGTATGTACAGTTACACCTATTTCACTTACTGTAGGTGCAAACAGAATCGTACCAGCTATCGCTATTCCTCACCCATTAGGTAACCCTAATGCAACTCCTGAAGAGGAAAAGAAGATCAGAAGAAAGCTTGTTGAAACAGCTTTAAAGGCACTCGAAACTGAAGTAACTGAACAGACTGTATTCCCAGTTAAGTAATAACTTATTCATACTTCAAAAGAAGCAGACCGGCGGTCTGCTTCTTTTTTTGTATCTTGAATACTATAAAAAACAGCAAAGCCGTATGAATTATCATACGGCTCTACTGCTTACATTTTCG
>JAKSSM010000152.1 GCA_024403065.1 Clostridia bacterium
GATACTTAATCATTTCTTTTGCTGCATTAGGATTCTTTGTTCCCTTGTATGCTGCTACCCAAGTACCACCCCAGTAGTAGTTCGCTGGTCCTTTACACATAGCCCAGTCACCTGCTGTGTCTGGAGCGTTTGTCTTAAGAACATAGTGGAGACCCCAAGTTGGAAGGAGGTAACAGAATACTTCTACGCCCTTTCCTTTTTCATCCTGAAGAGTTCCCTTCATACCTGCATACCAACCTTCTGACCACTGGTCTACACGGCCTTCATAATCTTTGTCATGGAGTTCCTTACACATATCCATGTACTTTTCCATTGCTGGGTCAATAACAAGTTTGTCATCAACTACCCAAGGCTGCTTACGTGCTCCCTTATAAGGCATCAACATATCACCTGTTGAAGATACGATGTCACACTTGCCGTTAGACTTGTCTTTAAGAAGAGCTGCTGTCTGTACGAATGTATCCAAGTCTTTTACGTACTTCTGTACTTCATCTGGATCATCTGTTCCGAGGTACTGCTTTGCAAGGCTTCTTCTATAGAAGAGAGCACCAGGAGCTACCTGCCATGCCATACCATAAATGTGTCCATCAGGACCTCTACCAATGTCCATTGGGTAAGCTGCCATCTTGTCTTTTACTTCTGCATAAACATCATCAAGGTTAAGAAGAAGACCTGATTCGATATATTTGCGAACGAATGCATTTTCAAGACCAAATACGTCTGGACAACCTTCACCTGCTGCGAGAACAGGGTCAAGCTTGTTAGGGAACTGGTCAGTAGGTGTGAATGAGTATTCAACCTGTACATCTGGATGAGCTGGTTTGTAATAATCGTTTACGAGACCTTCGATTTCGTCTGTGAATGACCATACTACGAGTTTGTTAGATGAGTCTGCTTTTCCTGAAGCACCTGATTCTTTTTTGCCACAGCCTGTGAATACTGCTGCACAGAGAGCTGCTGCTGAAAGTGTTAATAAAATCTTTTTCATGATTTTGAAAATCCTCCTTTTACGGGCAATCGGTTGCCTGTATTATGTATCAAGTATAACAGAACATTAGCATTTGTCAACGTAAATTTATTTAAATTTCATCGTAAAATTTCTTAACTTGAAGATATTGCGTTTTATATGATAACATAAGAATCTGATGGAGGTTATTATGTCACAGGTTTCGCAGGAGTTTTCTGCATTAAAATCATATATTGAGTCTCATACAAAAGAAATGGTAGAACTGGAGACAATTCTTACTGGTATACAGGCAATTGCTCCTGAGAGTGGGGGCGATGGAGAGAGTAAAAAGTGTGCTGCTCTTGAAGAATGGTTGAAAAAAAATGGAATTACGAGACTTGAGCATTTTGATGCTCCTGATTCGAGGGTTTCTTCAGGAGTGCGTCCTAACTTGATAGCGACAATTCCAGGAAATAAAGATGATTATAATATATGGGTGTGTGCCCATCTTGATGTAGTTCCTGCAGGTGAACTTTCTCTTTGGAATACGGATCCTTGGACTGTTGTAGAGAAAGATGGCCGTATTTACGGTAGAGGAGTAGAAGACAATCAGCAGGGGCTTGTTAGTGGTGTTTTTGCGGCTCTCGCTTTTGTAAAGCAGCATATTCTTCCTGAACATACAATAAAGCTTTTGTTTATGGCAGATGAAGAGTGCGGTTCTGAATATGGAATGCATTATCTTGTAAAAAATCATATAGACCTTTTTGGAAAAAATGATCTTATTCTTATTCCGGACGGAGGTGATCCTGAAGGTGCTACAATAGAAATTGCCGAAAAGAATATTTTCTGGGTGAAATTTCATACTATGGGCAAACAGTCTCATGGTTCTCGTCCTGACTTGGGACGTAATGCAATGCTTGCAGGATGTGAACTTGCATTGAAGATTAATTCTCTTGAAAAGTTCTTTGATAAGAAAGACAATCTTTTTGATCCTCCTTATTCCACCTTTCAGCCTACAATGAAGCTAAACAATGTTTCTACTGTAAATATAATACCTGGAGATGATGTCTTTTTTGCCGACTGTAGAATAAATCCTTGCTATTCCCTTGATGAAGTTCGTGCAGAAATGAAAAAACTTATTTCTGAGGTTGAGCAGAAATATGATGTCAAAATTGAAATGACTGAAATTCAGGCAGAGCAGTCAAAGGCAACACCTGTTGATGCTCCTGTCGTAAAGAGTCTTGCTGCTGCCATAAAAGGTGCACATGGTATAGATGCCCGTTGTATTGGAATAGGTGGTGGCACTGTTGGTGCTTGTCTTAGAAACAAAGGCTTTGACTGCGTAGTATGGTCTACGATGGATGAACTTTGCCATCAGCCAAATGAATACGCAGTCATAAAAAACATTGCCATAGATGCAGAGACAATTGCATATATGGCAAGTGAGTTGTAATTCTTAGTCAAAGAATCCTGCTGTAACCGGGCTTAATATTTTTGATGTAAAGCATACTGACTTTACAGTGATGCCCGGTTTTGTATGCAGCAGAGATATCTTGTAATATCCCTTTGTCATGTGTATTTTAGTTCCCTGTATGAATACATCTTTTCCAAATGTACTTCTGCATTCAAATGAAGCCGCAGGCTGATCATCTATGCGCAAAATACAAGCTGACTGGGAAAGGTTGTCTTCAGTCTTAGAATATACACCCATGATGTTGTAAAGAGCATCTTTTGTAAGATTGAGATATACATCTTGATCACATGGGAAGAAATCTCCGTCATTTACAATCTTGGCTCCTTCTGGTGCTTTTTCTATCTTAGATGTGTAGAATACTTCTTCTTTTAATGCTCTTAAAGGTCTCTTGGATACAGGTGCCATCAAGAGGAAAGTAAGAATATCTTTTGCACAGAGTTGAAGTTCACCACGTGTAAGAGATCCGTCTTTTAATGATTGCTCTAAGTTGTCACCAAAGATATTGTCTTCTGCTCCATCATTGTCTACAACCATGTATACGTCATTTCTTGTTCTTACCATTGCAGCCATGTTTTTTACAGAGCATTCTCCGCCTGTAACACAGTCATTCATGCCTGCCCACCAGTCTGTCATTACAAGACCGTTGAATCCCCATTCTTTATGCAATACAGTGTTTACAAGATCGTAATTAGAAGCTGTCCAATGGTCATTAAGAGAGTTGTAAGTTGTCATTACAGAACAAGCTTTTCCCTTTTTGACAGCCATTTCAAAGGCCTTGAAATATATTTCGCGGAGAGCACGCTCTGTTACAACAGAATTACCACCTCTTCTGTCTGTTTCCTGATTATTTGTAGCAAAATGCTTTATTGTTCCGTTAGAACCTCCTTCTCTGAGACCTTCCAACTGTGCTACTGCCATAAGCCCTGTAACAAGAGGATCTTCAGAGAAGTACTCAAAGTTTCTTCCTCCAAGAGGATGACGATGAATGTTCATTCCTGGTCCAAGAAGTGCATCTATTTTATTCTGTGCAAGTTCCTGTCCTTCGTATACGTAAAGTTCTTTTACAAGCTGTGGGTTCCAAGTACATGCAAGAAGTGTACCAATA
>JAKSSM010000153.1 GCA_024403065.1 Clostridia bacterium
TGAGAACACAATTTGCTTTAGAGTTTTTCCTTCATCTTCACTTGTTACAATATATCTGAAGTCTGACATTACAAATATTTATCCTTAATTTTGTCCCAGAATGTTAAATCTCCGAAACGTACAAGCTGAATCTTCCTCTTTGAAAGGGTAAGAATAATTGACTTGATATCGGTTACTACTTTATCTTCGCTGTCAAAAAGAATGAGAAGTGATTTGCTTCTTTCATCTTCAGGTTCAATAATTATCTTGTCATCTTCAGGAAGAAGAATGGATGATGTTAATGACCTGTACGTTTTTGTATTCATTGGAGCCATCGGTGTGAGCTGAAGAAGATTAAGTCTAGGGTCAACTATTGAACCGCCGAGTGAATAGTTATATGCTGTAGAACCTGCAGGGCTTGATACAAGAACACCATCACCAGAATAATCTTCAATAAATGAATTGTTGATTGAAACTGAAAGGTGGATAAGGTTATTAGTTCTTGAACGTACTACAAATTCATTCAGTGCATGGAATGTAAGTGTTTCATACTTGGTATTGATTGTTGCTTTAACAATGTTGTATGGCTGAACAATAATTTCGTTATTATTGAAGCGGTCAAGAAACACATCGACATTATCCATTGATACTTCCTGGAAAAATCCAAGATGACCAGTGTTGATTCCGCAGATAGGGATAGTAGGAAAGTCAAGTTGCTGAACAAGCTTGAGAAGTGTGCCATCTCCGCCAACGCAGAATATGAGGTCAACATCGGATGTAAGCTTCCTGCTGTATTCCATATTGTGTTCCTTAAGCTTACCGATTACAAACTCACGGTCATTTTCAGCATGGTCTGTAATTCCAGTAAATATAAATACTTTTTTCATGTTTCTATACCAGTTTTTCAAATTCTTCTACAAGGTTCTTGAATGTTTCCATAGCAAGTCTGACAGGTTCTGGACTTGACATATCAACACCAGCGATTTTTAAGGTTTCTACAGGGTAGTCTGAATATCCTGCACCAAGGAACTTGAGATAGTTGTCACGTGCAGTTTCACCCTCTTCAAGAATCTTCTTTGAAATTGCAGTTGCTGCTGAATATCCAGTAGCATACTGATATACATAGAAGGCTCTGTAGAAGTGAGGAATTCTTGCCCATTCATACTTGATGAATTCAGCATCATTCATTTCAGGTCCGAAATAGAGTGAATTGAGTTCATTGTATTTTTCACATAAGCTGTCAGCTGTAAGGGCTCCACCATTTTCAACAACAGTATGTGCCCAGTGTTCAAACTCAGCAAACATAGTCTGTCTGAAAAGGGTAGTTCTGAAATCTTCAATGTAGTTATTTACGAGATACTTTCTTACTTCAGGGTCCTTTTCATTCTTGAGCATATGCTTCATGAGAAGTGCTTCATTTACTGTTGAACATACTTCAGCTGTGAATATTGAATAGCCATGATATGGGAATGGCTGAGTCTGATTTGTGTAAAGAGAATTGAGTGAGTGACCCATTTCATGAGCAAGTGTAAATACGTTTCCAAGGGATCCATCGTAGTTCAAGAGGATGTATGGATTTGTCTTGTATCCACCTGTTGAGTAAGCACCAGAAGTCTTTCCCTCGTTTTCATAGATATCAATCCAGCGTTCCTGTCTTGCTCTTTCAAAATCCTTCTGATACTGTTCGCCAAGAACCTTAAGTCCTTCTTTTGCTGTATCGAATGCTTCATCAAAGGCATATTCCTTCTTTGGAAGCTGTACAAGTGGTACATAGCAGTCATACATCATAAGGTCATCAACACCAAGAAGTTTCTTTCTTAAATTAACATACTTGTACATAACTGGAAGGTATTCATGTACAGTCTGAACAAGATTGTCGTATACACTTTCAGGGATATTTCCGTCATCAAGTGCAGCAGCTCTTGCTGATGGATACTTTCTAACCTTTGCTTTTACAACATCAGTTTTTACACTTGTTGCATAGATTGTTGAAATTGTATTGATATATTCCTTGTATTTTGAATAGAGTGCTTCAAATGCTGCTTTTCTTACATTTCTGTCATGGCTCATAAGAAGGGAAATGTAGTTTCCGTGTGTAACCTGAACCTTTTCTCCATCTTCGTTTTCTATTTCACCAAATGAGAATTCTGCATCTGTAAGCATTGTATAGATTTCATCTGGACCACCAAATACTTCTGTAAATGAAGCAAGAATTGCTTCTTCTTCCTTTGAAAGTACATGAGCCTTTGATCTCAGAATATTTTCAAGATGGAATCTGTAGAGTTTAAGATCGTCATTTTCTTCAATGAATCCGTAAATCTTTTCTGCATCGTTTGAAAGAAGTTCAGGTGTAAGGAATGATGTATTTGTACTGATCTGGGAGAGGATTCCCATAGCTTTACCGAAAAGTTCTACGTATTCAGGAACTTTATTGTCCTGGTCTTTGCTCATATGAACATAGATGAATGCATTTTCAAATGTTGCTTCAACTTCATCTGAAAGTTTTAATACTTCGAGAAGAGTATCTGCTGATTCTGCAACTTTTCCCTGATATTTAAGAAGGTCCTGAGAGAGCTTTAAAGCTTTTTCAAGATCCTTTTCACAAAGTTCGATATTTTCATAGATTGCTTCAATATTCCATTTGAATCTGCTGTCAATCTGATCTCTTGTTTTAAGTTTGTTTTCAGCCATTTCTGCCTCCATTGAATTTATATATTTATTGTGGTAATATTTTATCATAAAGTAAGGAGATATTAAAGTGAACAAAGAAGAATTATATGAATTTTTGGACATAGAAGACCCATCAGATTTCAGATATTTCGAGAACTTTTCTGCATATATCGAATGTGATGAAAACATTGAAGATAACGCGCTTTACGGAATTTTAAAGGAAGCAGATAGAGATTTGCTTTCAGAAATCGTAAAGAACTATTTCAATGAGATTATTGATGCACTTCCGGACGAAGGTGAACTCATTGGCATTTTTGATGTTGAACAGACTGCACTTCGCGGAATGCTTCGTTCAGGAGATGAGTCATCATTGGGACTTCTTGTTGAAGAACTTGAAAGATTCAGGAACTATTATTCTGTTGACAGAGAAGTTGAGGTTAAGAATCTCAAGGATGGTTCTACTGATATGATGAGTATCTGTGATGCTGTTTTTACTGCAAGAGGAGAGAAGTTTGACGGAAGTGAACATTCCTTCAATTTCAACAGCTGTCTTTCATATTCAGTAGATGAATATGCCATGTCATTTTCAGACATGCTTGAACTTGAGGAGGAGGAAGAATAGATATGCCTAACAGAGATGACAGGATTCTTGTACTAGATTCAGGTCTTGGCGGACTTTCTGTATTAAGAACCCTTATGAGGAATCTTCCCGAAGAAAACTATATATATCATGGAGACTCAAAGAACGTTCCATATGGTGAAAAAACAAAGGAACAGATTGTATCTCTTGTTGTACCTACTATCAGACACTTTGTTGAAAATTACAGCATCAAGGCATGTGTTATAGGCTGTAATACCATTTCCGTGG
>JAKSSM010000154.1 GCA_024403065.1 Clostridia bacterium
ATCGGAAGGGCGGCGTGTAGGGAAAGAGTGTAGATGTGGGTGTGGGCCGCGTCATTAAAAAAAAAGACGAATAGGATTGAACTCGAAGCGTGCTTAAATGCACGCTTTTTGTTTACTTGAATGCCTATCTATGATAATATTAGTTAGACTATCTAAAGAAAGGTACTTCAATATGCACTACAAAAAGCCAAACAAGTTTTTCTACAGACTGGTTCAGTTTATCAGTTTCTTTCTCTGTACATTCATTTTCAGGAGAAAGGTAGTAAGAAACGAAATCAGGGGAGTAAAAGGTCCATATGTTGTTATCGCAAACCATGAGTGTGCGCTTGACTTTGTAACACTTATCGGACTTAACAGAAGACCAATGTCATTTGTTATTTCAAATTCCTTCTACAGCACACTTCCTGTACAGGGAATAATGGATAAGATTGGTGTTATCCCAAAGCAGCAGTTCCAGACAACAAGCAGAAATCTCAAGCAGATAAAGGCTGTTATTGATAATGGTGAACCACTTGTTATCTATCCTGCAGGACTTATGTGTGAAGACGGGCTTTCAACTCCAATTCCTCTTGGAACATACAAGTTCCTGAAGTGGCTTGGTGTTGATGTATATTGTGCAAAGGTAAAAGGTTCATACTTTGTAATGCCAAAGTGGAGTAAGGGATTCAATCCTGGTAAAATTGAAATGGACATCTTCAAGGTATTCGATAAGGAAGAACTGAACTCCCTTTCGGTTGAAGAAGTAAAGGAAAGAACAAGAGAAGCACTGCTTTTCAATGCATACAAGGATCAGGACGAAAGAAAATATTCATACAGGAAAAAGGGTGAAATTTCTGGCATGGAAAACGTTCTTTATGTATGTCCAGACTGTGGAAAAGAATTTACAATGGAACTTAAGAACCCACATACTCTCAAATGCAGTGAATGCGGTTATGAAGCTGAAAGTGATGCATACTACATGCTGGAAAGAAAGAGTGAAAATGGTCCGGAACTGAGATATGTATCTGACTGGAACAAGATGATACTTAAGAAAGTATCTGATGAACTTTCACTTGATACACCATATGAAATCAAGGAAGAAACTGATATTCAGATGGTAAATAAAGAAAAGAAGAAGTTTGAATCTGTGGGTAATGGTGTAGTTACACTTACTAAAGACTGCTACAGCCTTAAAGGCACTGTGAATGGTGAAGAAATATCCATTGAACTTACACCTTCACTTTATCCAATGCTTCCATATTCACCTGGAAAGTATTTCGAACTTCAGGATAAGGACACTATCTACAGACTTGTCCTTAAAAATGGCAGAATGGTTCAGAAGTGTGTTAATACAATCAAGATGAACTTCAGACTGCTTAACAATATAACAGACGAATTTGAATAGGAGTAAAATGAGCGAAAGCATATTAATGGGTAAAATTGTATCTGCTGTAGGAATCAGGGGAGAAGTAAAAATCTACAGTTATTCCGATGACGGATTTTTAAAGCAGAAACACATATATGTCGAAAAAGACGAATACAAGGTTGAAAAGGCAAGAATGCAGGGTAATACTGCAGTTTTAAAGCTTA
Organism: Clostridia bacterium; assembly: GCA_024403065.1. Taxonomy (GTDB): domain Bacteria; phylum Bacillota; class Clostridia; order Peptostreptococcales; family Anaerovoracaceae; genus JAKSSM01. Next base: position 1,570 of record JAKSSM010000154.1, read on the forward strand.
AAAACGTAAATGACAGAAATACTGCAGAAACGCTGATCGGTAAAAATGTATATATAATGGAAGAAGATTTAGAGGAACTTCCTGAAGATAACTATTACATCCGAGACCTTATAGGATGCAAGGTTATTGATATTGAAACTTCAGAATATATTGGCGAAGTAAAGGATGTTCTTCAGTATACTGCTCAGGATCAGCTTGAAATAAAGATGGAAAGTGGAAAGACATTCCTCGTTCCATTTGTAAAGGCATTTGCAAAAGAAGTTTTAATCAGGGAAAAGACTATCAAGGTAGCTCTTATTCCTGGCTTTATTGAAGGAGCGATTGAGGCATGAAGATAAATGTTCTTACGCTTTTCCCAGAGATGTACTCGCCAGTTACTACTGATTCCATCCTTGGAAAGGCCAATGAAAAAGGACTCATAGAAATCAATCTCATAAATATCCGTGATTTTTCGGAAGACAGACACAGAAAAGTGGATGACACTCCATTTGGCGGTGGCTGTGGTATGCTTATGGCATGTCAGCCAATATTTGATGCTATGAAAAGTATTGGAATCACAGACGGTTCAAAGAGAGTACTGTATATGTCGCCAAGAGGGGAGATTCTTTCAAAGAAGCTTCTGGATTCACTTGTGAAGGAAGATGAAATTACAATCCTTGCAGGGCATTATGAGGGAGTAGACCAGAGAGTTCTTGACTATTTCAATATGGAAGAAGTATCTATCGGTGACTATGTAACAACTGGCGGTGAACTTCCAAGCATGGTTCTTATTGATTCTCTTTCAAGATTCCTTCCTGGAGTACTTGGAAATGCTGAATCAGTAGAAGATGAATCTGTATATTCAGGACTTCTTGAAGCGGATCAGTATACTAAGCCAAAGGAGTATATGGGACTCACTGTTCCAGAGGTTCTTACCAGTGGAAATCACAAGGAAATCAGGAAGTTTGAACTTATGAATTCCCTTGAAAAAACTGCGAAAAAGAGACCTGATCTCTTCAGAAAATGGGTAAAGAAAACAAAGATTGATGACCTTACTGAATATACAAAAAAAGAACGAAAGAACCTTTCATTCTTCATTGAAAAACTTAAAGAAAAAGACAGATAATTCCACCACCTAAGGTGGAATTTTTGTTGTTTAAAATTGTAGATAAGTAGATTGTATTATGTTGTAAAGCACTAAATGTTGTGGTAAAATAGTAAATGTATAATTTTCGGTATAATATACCTGAAAGGTTAAGATGGATAAGAAAAAACGTAACGTTAAACGAAGAATCATGATAATTGTATTTATCCTTCTCTTCGTTATTCTATATACATACATATACATAATTCCAACGATTTCTGACCGATTTAGAAACACTTACGTCCTTGAATATGGTACAAAAACAAGAGGCGAAGTTACGGACTATCTTGTTATCAGAAATGAGGCATTGTGCCTTTCTGAAATAACAGGAACCGTAGAGAGAATTGTCCCTGCAGGTGAACTTGTCAAGAAGGGAACTGATGTTGTGAAGGTTGGAAGTTCAACCTACGGAAACAGCATGCGTGGTGTAGTTTCATACTACTATGATGGTCTTGAGGATGCATTCAGTATTGATGAGGTTAAAGAACTTAAACCTGATACTATTGACCAGATCAAGGGCACATTAAAGGGGGAAGACGGAAAGACACATGAGCTTGTAAAGGAATGCAGCAAGGGTGAAGTTCAGGCTGACGATGTTCTTTTCAAAATTGTCGATAATCAGCAGTGGTACCTTGTTTCATGGATTCCAAAGGAAACAGCAGTAAGTTTAAGTGTCAACTCCAGCACAAAGGTAAAGTTCGATGACAGTCATATTATCAAAATGAAGGTTATGGCACTTTATGAGCAGGGTGCAC
>JAKSSM010000155.1 GCA_024403065.1 Clostridia bacterium
CAACTGGAGTTTCTTCAGTTTCCTTTAAAACAAGGGCTGAAACTGCTGCTTCAATTGCAGATGCAAAGCCGTCTACTCTTTCCTGTTCATTATCTTTAAGATCATATACGACTGCACTTACTGCATCAGTTACTGCCTTTGCAGTTTCATCTGTATATACAGACAGATCTTCTGGAACCTTTGCGAGTGCTGCTTCTACTTTACTGTAGTCTGCATTTTTTACTGCAGGAAGTATATTCATTTCACTTTCAAGAACAGTTTCATCTGATGGTGAAAGTGTTGAAAGGTCAAATGTAAGCTTCATTGGGTTTCCAAAGGCATTTCCAGCTTCTACTCTTGATTCGCTGCTCATACAGAATATTACTGGTTCATCAAGACTTGCTACTGGAATAACAAATGTGTATCCGTCTCCAGTTCCCTTGTACCAGTCAACAGAGTGACTTGTTGCCTTATCCTTGTCATCAGTTAATGCAAGAAGATTTCTGTTTACACTTGCCTGATGCATTCTTACAAGATATGTTCCGTCACTTAATTTTGTAGCAACTACGTTATCCATAGTGTACATGCCTGAAACTTTACCTGTCTCAACAGCAACTGAAGTTGTAGTTACACTGTTTGTCTTTGAAATACGCTTACTTACATTCATTTCAGATGCTGTAACAGGATTTGCATCAGTCTCTGTTAAAGATTCCGGATCAAGTGTGAGTGTCTGTGGATTACCGAAGGCATTACCTGCCTCAATTCTATCCAAGCTGCTCATACAGTATGAAACAGGTGTTGTGAGATTCTGGATATGGAATACAAATGTATATCCGTCCCCAGTTCCTACGTACCAGTCAACTTCATGCTCCGTTGCCTTAGTTACATCATCAGTCAGTGCAAGAACATTTCTGTTTGTTCTGTTCTGATGCATCCTTATCATATATGTACCATCAGCAAGTTCTGTTACTACGATATTGTCCATAGCAAACATTGATGATGAAGCTGTTCCAGTAATACCATATGTATCTCCTTCACCTGCATATACAGGCAAATCGAATGATACCATGGAAAGAACCATCATCATGATGAGTACAACTGATAAGGCTTTCTTTGCCATTTTCTTCATTTTTGCTTTTCCTCCATAATATATATTTGCTCCGAAAATATATCTATGCATTTAAAAAGGCCGCGGATAAATCCGCAGCCGTTTTCCTACGTCAAGCAGTCATAAAATGACTCCGTTTCAAGCAGGTCTCCTGACTTATGCATCAACAGCCTGATACGGCCTTCTCAGGTTTCCCCAATGACCGGCTTTCGCCTAAGTATCAGACCTCCACAATTACAGTGGCGGTACCGTTCACGATTCAAACGTGATTCCCTATTCTCTCATTATCCTGTAACCGGATAAAGAACACTTAAATACATATATATATTATGTTTGCAAATGATATATTACCACCAGCATTGTATTTAGTCAAATACAATAAAGGGAATCTTTGTGCGAAATATATCAATTGATATCTATAACGTTACTACGTCATCCATTTTCAGGTTTTCCCTGTACCTTGCCTCAAGCCTGATCCAAAAATCAACTGGCGCACCAAGAATTGCTTCAAGCCTTACTGCTATATTATATGTCAGTTCACATTCTCCTTTAATAAGGTGCACGAAATCTTTATCGGATATTCCTAGGCTCTCTGCCATTTCATGCTCGGTTATACATCTGTCTTCGATTAATTCTATTATTGTCTCTCCTGGCGCAATCGCTATTACCTTTTCGAACCTCCATTTCAGTTTGTAATTGATACATTTTAGTGCAAAATAAAAATGGCTATTGCTAGCCATTAGTATTCTCCATATTCGCAGCCCACAGACTTTGCTCTTATCCTGTCTATTAAGAAAAGTCCTGACTGTGATTTTCTGTAGAGAGAAATTTCTCCTTCACCAGTACCACCATTAAAGAGTCTCTTGTGACGCTTTTCTCCATCAGGAGATTCATAGTTTATAAAGAGCATATCCTCTTTTCTGCAGCTGATATCAGTAACCATCACTGATGTTCTGTTCTCCTGCTTTACATGCCAGATTACTTTTTCATCAGTTTCTTCTACACTGAATTCAGTTTTTGACCCTGTCCAGAACTTTGAGAAGTTGTATTCATAGTCAACTCCTTCATATGTGAACTGACCAAGAAGTTTTCTTTCAAGAGGAACTGAAAGAACAACTGGTCTTCCACCACCTATATCAAAAGCAGAGTTCAAAAGCTTGTTTCCAGTTAATTCACTTTCAAGATTGCATGATGAAAGCCACACCCATGGTGATGTGAAATCACTGCCCCAGTTCTTGTCAGCATATCCGTAGGATCCGTCATAGCTTACAGTGTATCTTTCACCATTGTAGATGACATATCCTGTATAGCATGTCTTGATACCTTCAGCATGCCAGTACATTTCAAAGGCATTAAGGTGTCTCAAGATACCTGATGCACCATAACCAACATTGAATGCAATTCTCTTATCTACATTAAGGTCCCATTCCATGGTACCAAAGTCACTCATATATTCAGGGTGCTCTTTTGCTTCCATATATTTAAGCTGAACTGAACCTTTGATTCTATTTTCAGAACAGATACTTTCTCCCATCTTTATTTCAAATGGAGTACCCTTCTTTACTTTTACTTCACTCCATGGGTAGTATCTGTTTATCTGGGCTTTATCCTTACCCCATGTACCAGCCTTGATCATGCCATATGATGGCTTGTCATGAAGTGCCTTATGCTTTTCATCCTGACCGAGAATTACTTCTGTTTTTCTCACTCTTCCAGGATTTACTGTAAAATATTCTACAAAGAACTGCTTTTCTTCTCCAGTTGCATCATTTACGCCTGTAAATGAATGCCACCACCAGTCATAGCCTTTTCCTTTCAGTGGACCATGGAGCATGAAAGCATCCCTTTTTATATCATGTCTGTTACTCAAAACTAAACCTCTTCCTTAATATACCAGTATGAATGAATACCGGAAAGATATGTAAGTGCTCCCTTTGGCATCTGAGTGAGTGCAGAATGTACATTGATGTAGTCTCCAGCTCCCATTGGGATTGATAATGCGCCTAAAGTTCCCAGGAAAATCCATGATGGATTGATCATGAAAAGTATAAATGGGATAAAACCGAATACGATATTTGGTGCAAGACTTACAAGAACGAATCTTCCTTTTGTCATATCACCATCACACAGTACAAAAAGCATACCCTGCTTCAGATTCTGATACATGAATACATTTCCTGCCATGAATATTCCATGAATAAATTCATGTGGAACAGCAAAAAGAAGAGAACAGATTATGCCAAGCATACTGAACTCAATACTTCTTAATCTTAAGAAGTACAGTGCGAATGTTACAACCAT
>JAKSSM010000156.1 GCA_024403065.1 Clostridia bacterium
TGTCATGGTCATAACTTACATTGTATGTAAGGAGTTCCAGTGGCTTTGGTATTGTAACCGTAAATGCAAAAGGTATTGCAATTTCTGCTTCCTTCTTCATCAGGTAGTCACATACTATGAGTCCATCGTAGTCTCCATCCGGAAGGTCTACATCTATAACTGCTGTTCCATGGAAGTTCTCATCAAGTGTAACCGGATAGGTTTCATCGAGGAGATCAAGATGAATATCCAGTACTGTATCCATATCATTTGGCACAAGGTCAAACTCTACAGTTACTTTCTTCTTGGCATACTGTGTAGATTCATTCTCAAGCCTTGGTGCAATCTTTGCAGGTTCCTGTTCAAAGATTCCCATAAAGAATCCTGGTGAGTCATCACCGTTTATCTCATTTGAGATAGCGGTAGCTCCTGCATCAAGAACAACTGCTCCTGCAACAGACATGGCAAGAATCTTTGTTACCATCTTGTCTTTCATGGAAAGCTTTTTGTATTTGTGTTTCTTTCCTGTTTTACCCTTTGTAGAGGCAAATTCAGGATATCTGTCGTCTATTTCTCTTATTCCCATAGGCTTTCCTGTTCAGTTGTGTAATATATTGTTGTATAGATATTTTATTATATCATAGAGAAACATGATTTGTAACATGGAAAATATCATAATTGCAAAGTCAATGTTGCATCACAGTCATATTGACAAATATACCTAAATATGATATCTATTTAGGTATATTTGTTATGAAAGCGAGGTGAACCAGTGAACGATAAACTTAAAGCTGCTATCATGAGTGAGGCTGTAAATGGAATAATTACATCAAGAAGACTTACAGAACTCGGCATAAGAAGAAGTGCATTAAATGAACTTCTTGTCACTGGTGATCTTTTGAAGGTAGAAAGAGGAATCTACACGCTAAAAGATGCCTGGGGCGATGAGTTCTATATCCTGCAGCAAAGATACAGGAAAGGAATCTACTCACATGGTACTGCGCTCTATCTGCACGGATATTCCGAAAGAGTACCTCTGAGTTTTCATATGACATTTCCAACAGGCTACAATTCAAAAACTGTCTTGGACAGCAACATTATTCCATCAAGAATAAAAGATGATTTTTACTACACTGGGATTACAGAAGTTGCAACACCTTCTGGTTTTGTTGTTAAATGCTATGACCTAGAAAGAAGTATATGTGACTGCCTTAGAGGTAGTTCCAATGATACCCAAACTACCCTTTATGCAATAAAAAAATACGCTGCATCAAAAGAAAAAAACCTAAATCAACTGATTCGTTACGCAAAATTACTGCGTGTCGAATCAAAAATCAACAATTATCTGGAGGTTCTTTTATGATCTATGCGTATGAAGGTTGTGTTGACTATTACAACTATATCCGCTGACCGGATTGCTCATTTGACATAATACACCCATTGGGTGTATTATTGTCTCGAGGTACACATATGAACATAAAGGAAATGAGAAACAAGTTAGGCGAGACTCAAAGCGAATTTGCTGCGAGGTATGACATCCCTATGAGGACAATTCAGAACTGGGAAGCGGGGATACGTAAACCACCCGAGTACATATTGAATCTGCTTGAACAACGCATAAAGGCAGATCTGATAAATCGCCGCACATTGTCAATTCCACAATATGATCCTGGCAAAAAGAACCTGCCACAAAGGAGTGATTTTCTTGATTCAGTTTCATGGCTGAAAGCCGTGCAATCACATCTTGGAGACAATGTTGTGTTTGCGCTTGATGAGGCGCTGATGTGCCAGGGAAGTTTTACTGGTCATACAGATGAATATGTAGTATGGGTGTACGGCGATGACGCCCTTTCTGATTTCAACGGAGTTGCCATACTTGGCAATCACATAAATTCGCATAATGTAGTAGAAAAAAATGGATTAAAATTTACAGATTTCAATCGCACAGTCTGTGACGCTCTGTGCAATGAAGCTATCCTGGATTTTCAGGGTATTACAGAGGCAGTCAGTCATTACTACTATTCACATAACGAAAACCTTGATGGAATTTCTGTTCCTCCAGAATATCAGGATAAGTTCGAGATTCTGGTTGAAGATGCTATTAATTATTACAAGGAGTAAAGAATTATGAGAATCTCACTGGAAGAAGAATTAATGTACAGAGTTATGGAATCCATATATGATAGCGGAGTGCCTGTAACCACCTGCATCGTTTCCCTTCTACCCCATAATATATAGCCGACTTAAATGCAAAGAAGCAGTCTTACACGACTGCTTCTTTTAATACCCCTTTTAAGTTTTAAACTTGCTATCTTCTTGCTTTTCTGTTTGCTACAACTTTAGCCTTCCAGTCAGGTGCAATGCATGCTTCTGCTCTCATGGCACATACTGCAGTATTTACACTTTCAAATACTGCGCCAATCCCTGATTCATCGTTAATATACTCAACAGCATTTGATCTCTTGATTCCAATATGTTCAGCTGTTTCTTCAGCATCAATATTTGCACCAAGGAAAAGGAATTTCCATCCTTCTTCTTCCTTCTTTTCGATGAGCTTCTTTAGCTTCTCTCTGTCATACTTCTTTGATGCATTTTCAAAACCATCTGTAGTGATTACAAAGAGTGTGTTTTCTGGAACATCCTCAGGTCTTATATACTTGTGTATCTTTTCAATATGCTTTATGCTGCATCCGATTGCATCATAGAGTGCTGTGCATCCACCAACATAGTATTCCTCTTCAGTCATCTTCTCTACTTCCTTAAGATCAACTCTGTCATGAAGTGTAGAAAGCTCAGTACTGAAAAGAACTGTAGTAACAAGTGCTTCTCCTTCTTCCTTTTTCTGTTTTTCAATCATACCATTGAAACCGCCTATTGTGTCTGTTTCAAGACCTGCCATGGAGCCGCTCCTGTCAAGGATAAATACGAGTTCTGTAAGATTCTTTTTCATTTCATTTCCTCATGAAATATATAATAAAAAAAGTGACTGTTTTTCTTTACAGTCACATCTTATCTAATATTCATATTCATTTGGTCAATTCAGAATTTACATTTTTCTACTTCGTACCAAGCAGGGGCTGGTCATATCCATAGAGTATTTCATTTACTTTCATGACATCATATATGCCTTCTCTGATACAGTATTCTATTATTAGGTCAAACTTTGAGCTCTTTGAAAAGGCATAACCGGCACGGTTTAAAAGTGTCATGCTTTCAGTACTGTCAAGTTCGAGAGAAAGAATAAGGGCACACACGGTCTGCTTACTTGGATTCTTTACCTTTCCGTTTTTTATGTTGTTCCATACCTGTCTTGATAGAAGTGCCTTGTTATATACATCACTGTCCTTTAGACCTTTTCTATCGATTATCTCAGTTACAAAATGACCGAAGGTGTCATCCAT
>JAKSSM010000157.1 GCA_024403065.1 Clostridia bacterium
GGACTTCGTGCAACATTTGAAGCAAGAGGCTATACTACATGGGATCCTACATCATACGCTTTCATTAAGGGAAAGACACTCTGCATTCCAACAGCATTCTGTTCATATAATGGAGAAGCACTTGACAAGAAGACACCACTCTTAAGATCAATGGATGCAATTGACAAGGCTGGTTTAAGACTTCTCAAGGCTCTTGGAAGAACTGATGTAAAACGCATCACTCCAATGGCTGGTGCTGAACAGGAATATTTCCTTATTCCAGAAGAAATGTACAACGAAAGAATGGACCTCAAGTTTACTGGAAGAACACTTTTTGGTGCTATGCCACCAAAGGGCCAGGAAATGGACGACCACTATTTCGGAACAATAAAGTCTGATGTTCTTTCATATATGGAAGAAATCAATGAAGAACTCTGGAAACTTGGAGTTCTTGCAAAGACAGAACATAACGAAGTAGCTCCATCACAGCATGAACTTGCTTCAATCTACAGATCAGTAAATGTTACAACTGACCAGAACCAGATTGTAATGGAAACCATGAAGAGAGTTGCAAAGAAGCATGGACTTGTCTGTCTTCTTCATGAAAAGCCATTCCTTGGTGTAAATGGTTCAGGAAAGCACAACAACTGGTCACTTGCAACAGACAAGGGAGAAAACCTTATTGCACCAGGGAAGGAACCATACAAGAATATTCAGTTCCTTGCTTTTATTGCTGGTATTGTAAAGGCAGTAGATGATTATCAGGATCTTTTAAGAATTTCAGTTGCAACAGCAAGCAATGACCATAGACTCGGTGCAAATGAAGCACCTCCAGCAATTGTTTCCATGTTCCTTGGCGATGAGCTCCTTTCGGTTCTTGATGCCATTGAAAATGACAGAGAATATGTAAAGGATGAAAGAAAGTATGTAAAGCTTGGCGTTGATGAACTTCCTGTAATCTTCAAGGATAATACAGACAGAAACAGAACAACACCATTTGCCTATACAGGAAACAAGTTCGAATTCAGAATGCCTGGTTCATCAGACAGTATTGCAACAGCAAATGTAATGATCAACAGTGCTGTAGCAGAAGGCCTTGAATATATTGCTTCATGCATCGAAGGAAAAGAAGATGTAAAGGGTGCAGTATATGAAATCGTAAAGGAAATAATGAAGGAGCATAAGCATATAATCTTCAACGGAAACGGTTATGATGAAGCCTGGGTTGTTGAAGCATCAAAGCGCGGACTCTTAAACTACAGAACTACACCAGAATGTGTTCCACATCTTGTAGACAGCAAAAATGTGGAAATGCTTGTAAAACATGGCGTATATACAGAAAAAGAACTTTACTCACATTGCGATATTATTATTGAAAACTACTGCAAGACTGCTAAAATAGAAGCAAAGACAATGGTATTTATGGCGGATAGACAGATTGTACCTGCAGTAGAAGAATATGCAGCAGATATCGCTGGAAACATCAGTGTAAAGAGAGAAGCTGTTCCTGGGCTTAAACTTAAGCACGAGACTGAAACTGTAAAGAAACTTTCAGATGCAGCAGATCTCATTACTGATCTTTCAGCAGAACTTGCTGAAGTACTTGCTTCAGTAAAGGAAAATACAAGAGAGAATGCTCTTAAGATCAAGGATGTAATGCTTCCACTTATGGAAAAACTCCGTGCTGAATGTGACAAAGCCGAATCTCTCACTGCAAAGGAATACTGGCCATTCCCTGGATACGAAGATATTTTATTTGGAGTGAAATAGAAATGGACAAAATACTTGTAATGGACTTTGGCGGTCAGTACAACCAGCTGATTGCAAGACGTGTAAGAAGTGAACATGTATATGCTGAAATCAAGGCATACAGCAGAATCACAGTAGAAGAAATCAAAGAAAACGGTTACAGCGGTATTATCTTTACTGGCGGACCAAACAGTGTATATGACAGTTCTTCACCTCATTATGACAAAGCTATTCTTGACCTTGGTATTCCAGTTCTCGGAATCTGCTATGGTCACCAGCTTACAGCATACATGGCAGGTGGAAAGATCTGCTCAGCAGGAAGCATTTCCGAATACGGAAAGGTTAACCTTAAAATCAAAAAGAACAATCCGCTTTTTGATGGAATTCCAGAAGAAAGCATCTGCTGGATGAGCCATACTGACTATGTAAATGAAATTCCAGAAGGATATGAAGTTACTGCAGTAACTGACGTATGTCCTTGTGCAGCTATGGCCAATGAAAAGAAAAATATCTATTCAGTTCAGTTCCATCCAGAAGTAACTCATACTGAATATGGTCAGAAACTTCTCCACAACTTCATCTTTAACGTTTGCGGATGCAAGGGAGAATGGTTTATGGATGACTTCATGAAGAAGTCAGTTGAAGAAATCCGTGCCAAGGTAAAGGACGGAAAGGTTCTTCTTGCTCTTTCAGGTGGTGTAGACAGTTCAGTATGTGCTGCACTTCTTGCTGAAGCTATTGGTAAGCAGCTTACATGTGTATTTGTTGACCATGGCATGATGAGAAAGAATGAAGGAAATGAAGTTGAAGAAGCATTCTCCAAGTGGGATATCAACTTTGTAAGAGTAAATGCAGGTGAAAGATTCCTTGGTAAGCTTAAAGGTGTAACTGATCCTGAAACAAAGAGAAAAACTATTGGTGAAGAATTCATCAGAGTATTCGAAGAAGAAAGCAAGAAGATCGGTTCAGTTGATTATCTTGCACAGGGTACAATTTATCCTGACGTTATTGAATCCGGTCTTGGTGATTCAGCTACAATCAAGAGCCACCACAATGTAGGAGGACTTCCTGATTATGTTGATTTCAAGGAAATCATTGAACCTTTAAGACTTCTTTTCAAGGATGAAGTAAGAGAACTGGGAAGAGAACTTGGACTTCCAGACTATCTTGTTGAAAGACAGCCATTCCCAGGTCCAGGACTTGGTATCAGAGTAATTGGTGAAATTACTGAAGAAAAGCTTTCAATGTTAAAGGAAGCAGATGCCATCTTCAGAGAAGAAGTAGGAAAGAACAGATTGGCAAATCAGTATTTCGCAGTACTCACTAATACTTTCAGTGTTGGTGTTATGGGCGACGACAGAACATATGGCTATACTGTAGCACTCCGTTCTGTTACAACTGATGACTTTATGACAGCTGACTGGACAAGACTTCCATATGAAGTTCTTGAAAAGGCATCAAGTCGTATTACAAACGAAGTAAAAGGTATTACAAGAATTGTATATGATATTACTTCAAAACCACCTGCAACAGTTGAGTGGGAGTAGGGCAGATATCATAATAGAGAATGTGGTAACAGGTGTATTATTATGACTAAATATATTGTTATAACCGGAGGAGTTGTATCCGGTCTCGGTAAAGGAATAAC
>JAKSSM010000158.1 GCA_024403065.1 Clostridia bacterium
CACATCCGAAAGGAGCGCATTTCTCATGATTTCCTGAGCCTCTTCAGGTGTTTCGGCTTTTGCTCTGTCATAAACTGAATTACCCCTTTCAAGGAGCATTTCCTTTACATTAAGTGCTTCAAGAGTCATGCTTCCGCCAAAGCCTATTGTTCTGTCCGATGGAATCATTTCAAGAAGCTTCTTCAATGCTTCTTCTCTTGTTTCGAAATAGTATGGTTCAAAACCACGCTGTTTGAGGTTTCTTAAGATCAGTTCTTTACCTGCCATATATCTCACCTTTCCTATCCAAGGAATCCTTCAATAATCTTTTCTTCAGCTTCTTCAGGTGTAAGACCGAGAGTCATAAGCTTTATAAGCTGGTCTCCTGCAATCTTGCCGATTGCTGCTTCGTGAACAAGGGATGCATCAATACATGCTGCATCAAGCTCAGGTACCGCAAGTACTCTTGCACTATCCATAAGGATTGCATCACATTCAGTGTGACCATAGCATGCAGCGTTTCCTACGATTCTTGACACATACTTCTGATATGATCTGTCTCTTGCAACTGATCTTGAAACAACATCTGCTGATGAGTTTTCACCTTCAAGAACTGTCACATAGTTTGATTCAGCAATCTGGCTTCCGTGAGTCATAAGTCTTTCGCGAACTACAAGCTTTGCATCTTTTTTATTTTTATCCTTTGTAGTTCTTACTGTTGAGTCAACACCCTTTATCTGAACCATTTCCATTTCACAGGAAGAACCTTCTTCCTGATATACTTCAGTTACAGGATTCAGGATTCTCTTTCCGTTTCCATCTCCTGAGCCATAGTGGTTTTCCACATATCTGATGTGTGCATTCTTTTCAAGGAAGAATCTGTGGATACCATCATGCTGTGAATCATGCTCACCGCAGTTATGGATACCGCAGCCTGCAACGATTGTTACATCAGCATCTTCCCCGATGAAGAAATCGTTATATACTACATCAGTCATTCCTGATTCATCTATTACTACAGGGATATATACTGTTTCTCCCTTTGTTCCTGCCTTTACAATAATATCAATACCAGGCTTGTCTTCCTTTGTTCTGATATTTATGTTTTCAGTGACATTTCTTTCCGCAAGCTGTCCGTTTGCACGGATATTGATTGCTCCACCAGGATTACATGTGATTCCGGCAATTTCATTAAGAAGTTCAAGCTGATCCTTGTTTAACATGTCTCGTCACTTCCTTCCATATATTTTCCGCATACTCCACCCTCAAGAGTTGCACCAAGGATATCAAGAATCATATCCTTCTTCTGTCCACGCTTGTGAACCTTGCCACCCTTTATGAGGATGATTTCATCTGCGATATTAAGAATTCTTTCCTGATGTGAAATGATGATGATGGAACTCTTGAGGTCCTCTCTCATTCCTTCAAACACCTTGATAAGGCTCTGGAAACTCCAGAGGTCGATACCTGCTTCAGGTTCATCGAAAAGCGCAATCTTTGTTCCACGGGCAAGAATGCTTGCGATTTCAATACGCTTAAGTTCTCCACCTGACAGTGATGCATTTACTTCTCTATCGATATAGTCTCTTGCACAGAGTCCAACACGTGAAAGATATTCACAGGCTTCATTTGTTTCCATCTTTCTTCCTGCAGCAATTTCTATAAGGTCTCTTACCTTGATACCCTTGAATCTGACAGGCTGCTGAAGAGCGAAGCTTATACCAAGCTTTGCACGTTCAGTAATTGTCTTTCCTGTAATATCTTCACCATCAAGATAAATTTTACCTGATGTAGGTGTTTCTATACCCATGAGGATTCTTGCAAGAGTTGACTTGCCTGAACCGTTTGGTCCAGTAATAACAACAAACTTGTCTTCATCAAACCGAAGGTTGATGTCGTCAAGAATTTTCTTCTTTTCTCCGTTTACATCTGTTACTTCAAATGAAACATTTTTTAATTCGAGCATAATTCTCCTTTATATATGAATAATATATTTATACATTTCAAAATCACATAGTTCGCCTATGTTATCATTTTACATTTTATACCGAAATCTGTATTTTTTCAAGTAAATAAAAAGGCTGGTTCACTGAACCAGCCATATATTTTATCTCTGAACTCTACCTGATCCGTCACCCTTCATGAGCTTAAGTACATCATCAAGAGTTACACGGTTGAAGTCACCGATTACACTGTGCTTCAGGCATGATGCAGCAGCAGCAAATTCCAAAGCTTCCTTTGCATTCTTGTATGTGTTAAGACCATAGATGAGACCACCTGAGAAGGCATCCCCTCCACCTACACGGTCTACCATGTCATTAATTACATAGTGCTTTGAAAGGTAGAAGTTTTCTCTGTCATTTAAACATGCTGACCATCCGTTGATATCAGCTGACTTTGATTCACGGAGAGTAATCGCAATCATCTTTACATTTGGATAAAGATCAAGAACCTTCTTTGTAAGTGCTTCATACTTTCCTGTTTCAAGTTCGCCGGATTCTACCTTTACATCAGCTTCAATTCCAAGTGACTTCTGAACATCCTCTTCATTTCCGATAAGTACATCTGAATATGCTGCAATTTCTGACATTACATCTCTTGCAGCCTTTCCATACTTCCAGAGATTCTTTCTGTAGTTGAGGTCACATGAAACTGTAAGACCTGCCTTCTTTGCTTCCTTTACACATTCAAGGGAAAGCTCCATTGCTGACTCTGAAATTGCAGGTGTGATACCTGTAATATGTACCCAGTCACAGTCTGAATATACCTTTTCCCAGTCGATATCTCCTGGTTTTGCCTTTGCAATACAGGAATCAGTTCTGTCATATGTTACCTTGCTTGCAAGCTGGTTTGCACCAGGTTCAAGATAGTAGATACCCATTCTTCCATCAGTTCTTAAAATCTTTGATGTACCTACGTTGAAGCGTCTCAGTTCTCCGATACATGCATCTCCTACTACATTCTTTGGGAGTACTGTAAGGAATTCAGCATCCATTCCATAGTTTGCAAGAGATACTGCAACATTTGCTTCTCCACCACCGAATGTTGCTTCAAGGAATGGAGTCTGGAAGAGTCTTTCAAATCCAGGCGCTTTAAGTCTCAGCATTATTTCTCCAAATGTTATAACTTTCATATATATTCCTCCAAATAGTAAAATTCATATTATTCCGGTTTTCACCATTTCCAATTGTACTATATTCAAAACAATTTTTCCACATATTTAGAAATATTACACAGAAAGCACAAAAAAGGAATCCCGAAGAATTCCTTTAAACTATTTCCTTATCATTTTATTGTAGCCTTCGCCGTACTGAACACAGCGGGAAACTCTTGAAAGGGTTGCAGATGAAATGTCAGTTTCGGCAATAACCTCGTTATAT
>JAKSSM010000159.1 GCA_024403065.1 Clostridia bacterium
TGCCTTCAATGGTATGGGTATGGGTATCGCAGTAACAGCAGTACTTCTTTGCTCAAACGTAGTAATTTCATTACTCGCAAAGTTTATTCCAGACAAGGTAAGAATCCCATGCTACATCGTAGTAATCGCTGGATTCGTAACACTTGTTCAGTTCATCGTTCAGGCTTATGCTGAACCATTATACAACTCACTGGGTGTATTCCTTCCATTAATCGTAGTTAACTGTATTATCCTTGGTAGAGCCGAAATGTTCGCTAACAAGAATAACCCTCTTGACTCAGCACTTGATGGACTTGGAATGGGATTAGGTTATACTTGTTCCCTTACACTTATTGGTCTTGTTAGAGAATTAATCGGAAACGGAACTATCGGATCAGGATTCTTCCTTGGTTCAGAAGCTCTCGTTGCTAAGATGACTCTTAACATTCCATTCATTCACGAACATCCAATGATGGTTATCGCACTTGCTCCAGGCGGATTCTTCGCTTATGCATGTGCAATCGCTTGCGTAAATGCAGTATTAAAGAAAAACGGAAAGACTCCAAAGGACTTCTCATGTCAGGGCTGCGCACTCGCTGCTACTTGCAACCAGGAAAAGTGTGCTGCTGAACTTGGAGAACTTAAAATCGAGAAAGGAGCTGAAGCATAATGGGACACTATTTATTAATGTTAGTAAGCATTATTCTTGTTAATAACTATGTACTTTGCCAGTTCCTCGGAATCTGTCCTTTCTTAGGCGTTTCCAAGAAGCTTGACTCAGCAGTTGGTATGGGTATTGCCGTAACATTCGTTATGGTACTTGCTACAGCTGCTACTTGGCCAATCATGAGAGTTTTAAACAAATTCAACATTGATTACCTTCAGACAATCGTATTTATCCTTGTAATCGCTGCTCTCGTACAGTTCGTAGAAACTGCTATGAAGAAGATGATTCCTTCCCTCCACAAGAGCTTAGGAGTTTACCTTCCACTTATCACTACTAACTGTGCTGTACTCGGAGTTTGTATCTCCAACATCGATGAAGGATATACATATTTAGAATCACTCGTTAACTCATGTGGTGCTGGAATCGGTTTCCTCCTTGCTATGATCATCTTCTCAGGTATGAGATCAAAGCTTGAAGGAAATGAAGAAATTCCATCAGCATTCCAGGGTGTACCTATTACAATGACTGCAGCTGCCCTTCTTTCCCTTGCATTCATGGGATTCGGCGGCTTAGCATAAAGAAGGAGGAATAAGATGAACAATATTATTATTCCTGTAGCATTAGTAGGTGTAATGGGACTTGCATTCGCAATCGTCCTCACAATTGCATCAAAGGTATTCTTCGTAAAGGTTGATGAAACTGTAACTAACTTAAGAGCTGAACTTCCTGGCGCTAACTGCGGTGGATGTGGATTTGCTGGTTGTGATGACTATGCTGCATCCCTTGCTGCTGACCCAGAAGGAGTAGGCGTATCAAAGTGCCCAGTAGGTGGTGCCGCTGTAGCTGCAAAGCTTGCTGAAGTACTTGGTATGGAAGTTAAGGAACAGGAAAAGAACATTGCATTCGTTAAGTGCAACGGTAACTGCGATGCAAAGAAGCCTCTCATCGAATACCAGGGATTAATGTCATGTGCTGCTGCAAAGCAGGTATATGGCGGTATGAACGTTTGTAAGTTCGGATGTATGGGTCTTGGCGACTGTGCAGCTGCTTGCCAGTTCGGTGCTATTTCCGTATGTAACGGTGTTGCTACTGTTAACCGTGAAAAGTGCGTTGGCTGCGGAGCATGTGCAAAGGCTTGTCCAAATGGACTTATTGCAATCTATCCTGAAAAGACAAAGGTTGCTGTTCAGTGCAGCTCAACTGATAAGGGAGCTCAGGTTAGAAAGGCTTGCTCAAACGGCTGTATCGGTTGTATGAAGTGCGAAAAGACTTGTAAGTTTGACGCTATCCACGTTGAAAACAATCTTGCAACTATCGATTATGACAAGTGCAAGAACTGTGGTATGTGCGCTAAGGCTTGCCCGGTTGGAGCTATCAACAACATGAGAGCAAAGAGAAAGGTAGAGGTTGCTGCACCGGCAGAAGCAGCAAAGGAAGCTTAAAGATTTTCCTTTAGATTTAAAAATACCCCAGGCGTAATGCCTGGGGCTTTTAATTTGCATTTTTTAGAATGTTTTGTTTTTCATTACCTTTATGCTTACTGCAACTGATACTGCAGTGAGAACTGCTGTAAAAAGAAGAACTGATATAGTGAAAGTGCTGTCAGGAATAGATTCAAGTGCAGCAAGTACTTTTTCTGCTCCTTCAAGCTTTACTGCAAGAGCACCAACTGCTGCTACTGCGCCACCGATAACCAGGATTACGATTCTGCTCTTTTCAGCACCATACTTAAGCTGAACAGGAATCATAAGGCTTAATACTATAAGAGCGAGTGGAAGGAATACAACTGCTTCAGAAAGAGAATCTGTTACAGGCACACCAGTTCCCTTAACCAATCCGATTACAATCATAAGGACTGTTCCGATTACCCAGCATACTGCAGCAAAGATTATACCGAATACATACTGGGAAAGGGCATAGGTTTTTCTGTCACATGGAAGAGTCATAAGGTACATCATTCCGTTTTCATGCTCATCATAGCTTATGGTGCTTACTGAAATGATGGCTGAAAGAAATACCATATATCCTACAATGAATGAACCATCTGTTGTATATCCGAGGAAGATACATACAAGAAGGAATACAAGGTATGTCTGTTTTCTTGTAATAACTGTGTAGAGATCTTTTATTATTAAACCTTTCATTTTTTGTCTTCTTTTTTTGCAATCATCAGAATCAGGTCATCGATTGTTCCGTTCTCAACGACTATATCTCTGAAATTATCAAGATAGTACTGCTTCTCATTTGTAAGGAGTGTATAGCCGTACTTTGTTTTCTTTTCTTTTACGATGTATGCCCTGTCGAGGCTTTCGTACTGCTCCAGGTTTACCTTAAGTACAGCATATTTCCCAAGGAGTACATCAGTATCCTCGTGAAGCACTACTTTTCCGTTATGAATCATATATATGTCATCGCATAAGCCTTCAAGGTCTGATGAAATGTGGGATGTGATAAGGATTGCACGGTTTTCATCCTCTTCCATATATGCCCTTAAGATATCAAGGATATCTTCACGGGCTACAACATCAAGACCGGCTGTTGGTTCATCAAGGATGAGGAGGTCAGCCTTATGGGATACAGCAGTGAGAACTCTTAATTTCGCACGCATTCCTGTTGAGAAGTCTTTGATAGCCGTATCAAGTGTGAGATCCTGCTCTTTTGCTGATCTCAAGAA
>JAKSSM010000016.1 GCA_024403065.1 Clostridia bacterium
ATGAACGAACTGATAAGTCGAGTTCTTCAATTGACATTTCAAGTGCCTTGCTCTTAGGATCGTCTTCCTTAGTAACGAGCATTGACATCTGATCTACGCTGTCAGTTAAACCGATGAATAAATCAAGGTGTTCCTTCATGATCTTTGCA
This sequence comes from Clostridia bacterium, assembly GCA_024403065.1. Lineage (GTDB taxonomy): Bacteria > Bacillota > Clostridia > Peptostreptococcales > Anaerovoracaceae > JAKSSM01. The sequence continues at coordinate 150 of JAKSSM010000016.1, forward strand.
CCAATTGAAACGCCTTCATCTGGAGTGATGGAACCATCTGTCCAGATTTCAAGGATTAACTTGTCGTAGTCTGTGATCTGACCAACTCTTGTGTTTTCAACAGTGAAGTTTACCTTCTTTACTGGTGTATACATTGAATCAACAAGGATATCTCCTAAAGGAGTATCATCAGTCTTGTTCATTTCAGCTGTCTGATAGCCTCTTCCTCTGTTAAGGTTAATTGTCATAACAAGTGAAGCGCCTTCATCAAGTGTTGCAATGTGAAGATCAGGGTTGAAGATTTCGATGTCCTGATCGCACTTGATATCAGCTGCAGTTACTTCCTTTGGACCAACTGCATTGATGTATGCTTTCTTGTTGTCATCTTCAAGTCTTACAGCAAGCTGCTTTAAGTTAAGGATGATTTCAGTAACATCTTCTTTTACACCTGGAAGCATTGAAAACTCGTGATGTACACCATCAATGTGAATGGAAGTTACAGCCGCACCTGGAAGTGAGCTAAGAAGAATTCTTCTTAAAGCATTACCAAGTGTCATACCATAGCCTCTTTCAAGAGGTTCAACTACGAACTTTCCATAGTTTTCGTCAATAGTTTTAGTAATTGTTGGCTTTTCGATTTCTATCATTGAAAAAGTCCTTCCTTTCTTCCAAAAAACGCAATAAGTTTAAGTTTAAAATAACTAAAAATATCAGGTTTACTTGGAATATAACTCGACGATTAAGTGTTCTGCTACTGGAGTATCAATATCTTCTCTCTTTGGCAGTGCAACTACTTTTCCTTCTAACTTTGAAACGTTTAAGTCAAGCCATGAAGGTGTTGAAACCTGCATGTCCTTGATTTCGCTGAACTTAACTGACTTCTGGCTCTTTTCCTTTACAGCAACTACATCTCCAGCCTTAAGTTCGATTGATGGGATATCAACCTTCTTGCCGTTTACTGTGAAATGTCCGTGTACAACGAGCTGTCTAGCTTCTTTTCTTGATGCAGCAAAACCTAATCTGTAAACTACATTGTCAAGTCTTGTTTCGAGTAAGATAAGTAAGTTTTCACCTGTCTTACCAGCCATCTTTGAAGCCTTTTCAAATAAGTTTCTGAACTGAGTTTCCTGCATTCCATAGAATCTCTTTGTCTTCTGCTTTTCTCTTAACTGAGTACCATAGTCGGACATCTTCTTCTTGTCCTTACCATGCTGTCCAGGAGCATAATTTCTCTTTTCTAATGGGCACTTTGCGCTGTAGCACTTGTCACCCTTGATGAAAAGCTTCTGACCTTCACGTCTGCATAACTTGCAGTTTGCGCATGTATATCTTGACATCTAATTATCTCTCCTTTCCAATTATACTCTTCTCTCTTTAGGTGGTCTGCATCCGTTGTGTGGAATTGGAGTTACGTCCTTGATCATTGTAATTTCAAGTCCACATGTCTGAAGTGCTCTGATAGCAGCTTCTCTTCCGGAACCAGGTCCCTTTACATATACTTCTACTTTCTTTAAGCCATGTACCATTGCAGCCTTTGCAGCTTCTTCAGCAGCACTCTGTGCAGCGAATGGTGTTGACTTTCTTGAACCCTTGAAACCAAGAGAACCTGCTGAGCACCAGCTTAATGCGTTACCGCTCATGTCTGTAAGAGTAACTAAAGTGTTATTGAAGGTGGACTGAATATGAGCCTGGCCAACTTCAACGTTCTTACGTTCTCTCTTCTGCTTTCTAACTACTTTCTTAGCAGCTGTCTTTGCCATATCGTTCTACCTCCTTCTTACTTCTTCTTCTTACCAACTGTCTTCTTGACGCCCTTACGAGTTCTAGCATTGTTCTTTGTGTTCTGCCCTCTTACTGGGAGTCCTCTGCTGTGACGGATACCTCTGTATGAACCGATTTCCATGAGTCTCTTGATGTTAAGAGATACTTCACGCTTTAAATCTCCTTCTACAACGTATTCTTCGTCAATGATTTTTCTGATCTTACCAGCTTCGTCTTCTGTAAGATCCTTAACTCTTGTGTCTGGATTGATTCCAGCCTTTTCAAGGATTACCTTGGATGTTGCTTTGCCAATACCATAGATATAAGTTAAACCAATTTCAACTCTTTTTTCTCTTGGTAAGTCAACGCCGGCGATACGTGCCATTATTTTCTCCATTCTCCTATCTTTCTCCGCCTTGCCGGGGGCGGCTAGACAGGCTCTAAAACATATAAAATTTGAAGTGCTTTTAATTGTCTATATCCCGGTTACATAGACGCACCGTTTAACTAATTAACCCTGTACCTGCTTGTGCTTTGGATTTTCGCAGATAACCATAACTTTTCCGTTTCTCTTGATTACCTTGCACTTTTCACAGATAGGTTTAACAGAAGCTCTTACCTTCATTTTATTTATCTCCTTCTTGTGCTTTTCCACGCCATACGATTCTGCCCTGAGTGAGATCATAAGGTGAAAGTTCAACCTTTACCTTGTCACCTGGGAGAATACGTATATAGTTCATTCTAATTTTACCTGAAATACGCGCCAGTACTTCGAAACCGTTGTCAAGTTTAACCTTGAAGAACGCATTTGGTAATGCATCAACTACAGTACCAAGTACTTCGATGACGTCTTTCTTTGCCATATATTGTTCCTCCTATAGAGTAATTATCTCTGGTTCATCATTTGTAATAACTATTGTATTCTCATAATGGGAAGCAAGACTGCCGTCCACTGTAACTGCTGTCCAGTCATCAAGGAGGATGTCTATTTCATAGTCTCCTGCCGTAATCATTGGCTCAATTGCCAGTGTCATTCCCGGTTTAAGTCTTGGATTCTCTGATTTAGTGACATAGTTGGGAATCATAGGATCCTCATGCATTTTACTGCCGATACCATGTCCTGTAAAGTCACGGATTACGCTGAAGCCTTCAGCTTCAACTGTCTCCTGAATTGCTCTCTGGATATCTCTTAAACGGTATCCCGGTTTAGCAAATTTGATTCCTTCGAAAAAGGCTTTTTCTGCTGTCTCATTGAGACGCTTTGCTTCATCAGATATCTTTCCAACAGCAAATGTTCTGCAGGCATCAGCCATATATCCCTTGTAGTCTACAACTACATCGCAGGATACTATGTCTCCCTCTCTTAAGATTCTCTTTGGAGATGGGATACCGTGAACTACTTCATCATTTACTGATGTGCAGATACTTGCAGGATAACCTGAATAGCCTTTTTCTGCAGCAATCACATTCTTTTCCTTACAGATCTTTTCAACCAGATCATCAATATCCTTAGTGGATATTCCAGGCTTTATGAGGCTATTAAGCTCCTCAAATATGAGCTTAACAACCTTGCCTGCTTCACGCATCATTTCGATCTGACTCTCAGATTTAATGACAATCATTTCTATTCACCGATAGCATTAACGATTTCTGCGAATACATCACTGAGTTCGCCTGCACCATTAATGTGCGCAATGTTTCCGTTCTTTTCATAGTAGTCGATAAGTGGCATAGTCTGAGCTTCGTAAACATCGATTCTGTTTGTAACAGTTTCTAAGTTGTCGTCTGCTCTCTGCACAAGTTCAGCTCCACATCTGTCACAGATTCCTTCCTTCTTAGGTGGAACGTTAACAACGTGATAGCTTGCTCCGCAAGCCTTGCATACTCTTCTTCCTGTAAGACGAGTAATCAATTCTTCCTTATCAACAGCTATATCTAAAACTACATCAATTTTAGAATCATGAGCACTAAGGAATTCATCAAGCTTTTCTGCCTGGTAAACTGTTCTTGGGAAACCATCAAGAAGGAAACCGTTTTCACAGTCCTTTTCAAGAAGTCTTGATGTTGCAAGATCAATTACTAAGTCATCTGGAACAAGTTCTCCCTTGTCCATGTATTCCTTAGCTTTCTTTCCAAGCTCAGTGCCATTTTTGATGTTTTCTCTGAAAATGTCACCAGTTGATATGTGTGGAACACCATACTTATCAATGATCATTTTAGCCTGTGTACCCTTACCTGCTCCTGGAGGGCCTAATAAGATTGTTCTTAACATGCCTTTTTAATCCTCCCCTATTACTTTAAGAAGCCCTGATAACTTCTCATAAGCATCTGCTGTTCAAGTGCTCTTACAGTTTCGATTGCTACACCAACAACGATTAAGAGTGATGTACCACCAAAGCTGATATTAAGAGCTGGAATCCAAACGCTTAATAATGTAGGTAATGTTGCAATAATTGCTAAGAAGATTGCACCAACAATTGTAATTCTTGTTGCTACCTTCTGTAAGTAATCTTCAGTAGCCTTACCAGGTCTGATACCTGGGATGAAGCCACCATTTGCTTTCATATTATCAGCAATTTCCTGTGGATTAAATGTAATCTGTGTATAGAAATATGTGAAGAATATGATAAGTATTACGTTTAATGTAGCGTAGATGATAACACCTGGGTTACCTGCTGGTGAAAGCCACTTTGATACAAATGTAGTAAAGCCTGAATCAGACTTTAAGAAATATGTAATTGTAAGTGGGAACTGTAAAAGTGATAACGCGAAGATGATTGGAATAACACCTGACTGGTTAACCTTAAGTGGAATGTGAGTGGACTGGCCACCATACATTTTTCTTCCAACTACTCTCTTTGCATACTGTACTGGAATTCTTCTTTCTCCTTCGCTGATAAGTACAACTCCTGCGATAACAAGAACTGCAGCAGCAAGAAGGATAATGATTGAAATTACAGATACTGTACCTGACTTAAGTGCTGTAAAGATCTTACGAACTCCTGAAGGAATACGTGCAACGATACCAGCGAAGATAAGTAAGGAAATACCATTTCCAATACCGTTATCATTAATCTTTTCACCAATCCACATAAGTACAGCAGTACCAGCTGTAAGAACAAGAATCATTGTAATGATTGAGAATACACTCTTGTCGATTAAAGCTGATCTGAAGAGACCGATTGTAAGACCAACTGCCTGTACAACTGCAAGAACTACAGTTGTATATCTAGTGATCTGAGCCATCTTCTTTCTTCCTTCAGCACCCTGCTTAGCGAGGTTCTCAAAGTATGGGAATGCCATTGAGAGGAGCTGAATGATGATTGATGCTGTGATATATGGAGTAATACTTAATGCAAATATTGTGAAGTTACTGAAGGATCCGCCGGAGAAAAGATCGAAAAGATCAAATAATCCAGCTTCACCTGAGAAGAGATCTGCAAGCACTGAGCTGTCCATGTTAGGTACTGGAACCTGTGAACCAATACGATAGATGACAAGCATAATGATTGTAAAGATCAGCTTCTTTCTGATTTCAGGAACTCTGAAGGCCTGTTTGATGGTTTTTAACATTTCCATATTAAATAACCTCTACCTTTCCTCCTGCCTTCTCAATTTTAGAAACTGCAGTCGCACTAAACTTGTTAGCCTTAACTGTTAAAGCTACGTTTAACTCTCCGTCTCCTAAAACTTTTACGCCATCCTTAACCTGCTTAACAAGTCCAGCAGCCTTTAATGCTTCAAGGTCAACTACTGTGTCCTTTTCAAACTTGTTGAGGTCGGATACGTTGATTACGTCATATGTAACTCCCCACTTATTGTTGAAGCCACGCTTTGGTAATCTTCTGTATAAAGGCATCTGTCCACCTTCGAAACCAAGACGAACTCCGCCGCCTGATCTTGAATTCTGACCCTTTGTACCACGTCCAGCTGTCTTACCAGTTCCGGAACCGATACCTCTGCCTTTTCTTCTTGGAGCCTTAGTTGCTCCAACTGGTGCTACTAATTCATTTAACTTCATTTCTGCACCTCCTTAAACTTCTTCTACTGTTAAAAGATGTGAAACCTTAGCAATAGCGCCTCTAGTCTGAGCGTTGTCTTCTAATACTACGGATGTATGCATCTTCTTTAAGCCTAAAGCTTTTACTACTTTCTTCTGATAAGGAGTTGTGCCGATAACGCTCTTTGTTAATGTAATCTTAACCTGCTTAGCCATTTTCTACCTCCTTATTTACCAAGAACTTCACTTGGAGTCTTTCCTCTTAACTTAGCAACCTTGTCTAAAGTCATCATTCCCTTTAAACCTTCTAATGTGGCATATGCCATGTTGCCTGTGTTTGAAGAACCGATACTCTTAGCTCTAACGTCTGTTAAACCTGCAGCTTCAAGTACTGTACGTACTGAGGAACCAGCGATAACACCAGTACCCTGAGCAGCTGGCATGATAAGTACTCTACCAGCTCCGAAAACTCCGAGGTTCTTGTGTGGTACTGTTGTACCAACCTTTTCTACATATATTAAATTCTTTTTAGCATCTTCTTCTGCTTTTCTAACTGCTTCAGGAATTTCGATGGACTTACCAAGACCTACGCCTACGTATCCATTTCCGTCGCCTACAACAACGATAACAGAGAATCTCATGTTCTTACCACCTTTTACAGTCTTGGAAACACGTCTGATGTTAACAATTGTTGAAGTTAATTCAAGCTTTGATGCGTCTACGATATTACGCATTATTCCCTCCTACTAGAATTTTAATCCGGCACTACGAGCGCCATCTGCTAATTCTTGAACTCTACCGTGATAAAGGTTTCCACCTCTGTCGAAGCATACTTCGCTAATTCCCTTAGCAAGTGCTCTTTCGCCGATCATTTCGCCAACCTTCTTTGCTGCAACCTTGTTTCCACCATATTCAGTGAAGTCCTTTTCAAGTGTTGATGCTGCGCAGAGAGTTACCTTATTAACGTCATCAATGATCTGACATGAGATGTTCTTATTGGAACGATAAACCGCAAGTCTAGGTCTTTCAGGAGTTCCAAAAACGTTCTTTCTAACTCTTGCATGTCTTTTAACAAGCTTCTGTAACTTTTCAGTTGCCATTTTCTATACTCCTTTCTCTTACTTAGAACCAGCCTTACCTTCTTTACGAAGAATAACTTCGCCAGCGTACTTGATACCCTTTCCCTTATATGGTTCTGGGTGTCTCCACTCACGAATGTTAGCTGCATAATTACCTACTACTGCCTTATCGATACCCTTAACAAGAATTTCTGTCTGGGAAGGAACTTCTGTTGTAATTCCTTCAGGGTCTACTAAGTTAACTGGGTGTGAGTAACCAAGGGACATAACAAGAGTGTTGCCCTTCTTTTCAGCCTTGTAACCAACGCCTACAAGTTCAAGCTTCTTTGCATATCCTTCTGTTACACCAACAACCATGTTGTTTACTAAAGTACGAGCAAGACCGTGCTGTGAATGAGCAACTCTGTTGTCATGCTTGCAAGTGAAAACGAGTTCGTTTCCCTTCTGCTCTACTTCGATTTCTTTGCTAATAGCCTGCTTTAATTCGCCCTTTGGGCCCTTTACTGTTACTACGTTGTTTTCAACCTTCACTTCTACGCCAGCAGGAAGGACAATGTTTCTTTTACCAATTCTTGACATTTAATTTCCTCCTACCATACATAGCAGATTACTTCTCCGCCAACACCAAGCTTTCTAGCTTCCTTGTCGCTTACGATTCCCTTTGATGTTGAGAGAATTGCAATACCAAGTCCGCCTAAAACCTTTGGTACGTCTTCAGATTTAGCATAAATCTTATTACCTGGCTTTGAGATCTTCTTGATTCCAGTGATAACTTTTTCTTTATTAGCGCCGTATTTCATAGTAACGTTGATAATACCTTGCTTATCGTCTTCTATAACTTCAAAATCAGCAATGTAACCTTCAGCCTTAAGGATTTCAGCAATTGCCTTCTTCATCTTTGAAGCTGGAATTGAAACTTCCTTGTGACCCTGTGTGTTGGCATTTCTGATTCTAGTGAGCATATCAGCTATAGGATCTGTCATTGTCATTACAGTATTTCTCCTTTCAATAATATTTACCAGCTTGCTTTTCTTACGCCAGGAATTTCTCCCTTATAAGCAAGCTCTCTAAAACAGATACGGCATATACCATACTTCTTGAGTACGGAATGTGGTCTTCCGCAGATTTTGCATCTTGTATATGCACGAGTTGAATATTTAGGTTTTCTAGCTTGTTTAACCTTAAGAGATGTTTTTGCCATAATACCCTCCTACTTCTCGAACGGCATACCAAGGAGTTCAAGAAGCGCATAAGCTTCTTCATCTGTCTTAGCCGTTGTTGTAAATACTATGTTCATACCTCTAACCTTGTCTACCTGATCGTAAACGATTTCAGGGAAGATTAACTGTTCTTTGATACCCATGGAGTAATTTCCTCTTCCATCGAAAGAGTTTTTGTTTACGCCCTTGAAGTCACGAACTCTTGGAAGAGAAATGTTGAAGAACTTGTCAGCGAATTCATACATTCTGTCTCCTCTTAAAGTAACCTTTGCTCCTACTGCCTGGCCCTGTCTGATCTTGAAGTTAGCAATTGACTTCTTTGACTTTGTAACAACTGGCTTCTGTCCAGCAATGATAGCAAGTTCCTTTGTAGCAGCTTCCATAACCTTTGAGTCATCCTTAGCTTCGCCAAGACCCATGTTTAAAGTGATCTTTACAAGCTTTGGTACTTCCATAACGTTTTCGTAGTGGAACTTTTCCTGAAGTGCCTGATATACTTCGTTTGTATACTTTTCTTTTAATCTAGCTGTCAAAACAATCTCCTCCTTTCTTAAATTTCTTTTCCATCTTTCTTGGAAACTCTAACCTTCTTACCGTCCTTGAACTGGTAAGTAGTCTTTACTACTTCTTTAGCCTTTGTATCGTAAAGCATAACGTTTGATGCATCGATAGGTCCTTCGATGTGCTTGATTTCAGCAGGTACGTTCTGCTTAGCCTTTGCGTGCTTAGTCTGCATGTTGCAGCCTTCTACGATAACCTTGTTCTTCTTTGGGGATGTAGCAACAACCTTTCCAGTCTTGCCCTTATCCTTACCAGCTGTGATTACAACTGTGTCGCCTTTTTTAACTCTCATTCCACAACCTCCTATAATACTTCTGGAGCTAATGAAACGATCTTCATAAAGCCCTTATCTCTAAGTTCTCTTGCAACAGGTCCAAAGATACGAGTACCCTTAGGTGACTTGTCTTCTGGATTTGTGATAACTACTGCTGCATTCTGGTCAAACTTTACATAGCTTCCATCTGGTCTTCTTACGCCGTGCTTTGTTCTTACGATAACTGCCTTAACAACGTCACCCTTCTTAACAACTCCGCCTGGAGTAGCATCCTTTACTGCACAAACGATTACGTCACCGATGTTAGCATACTGACGGCTTGTACCGCCTAAGATTCTGATGCAAAGGAGTTCCTTAGCACCTGAATTGTCAGCAACCTTTAATCTAGTTTCTGTCTGAATCATGCTATTGTCCTCCTACTTAACCTTTTCAACGATTTCAACAAGTCTCCATCTCTTATCCTTTGATAATGGTCTTGTTTCCATAACTTTTACCTTATCGCCTACTTCACAAACGTTTTCTTCGTCGTGAGCCTTGATCTTCTTAGTACTCTTTACAGCTTTTCCGTAAAGTGAATGACTAACGAAGTCTTCGATTGCTACAACGATAGTCTTATCCATCTTGTTTGAGATGACGATTCCAACTTTAGTCTTTCTTGCGTTTCTATCGACTGCCATTTTCATTCTCCTTTCTTTAAGCTAATTCTTTTTCTCTAAGAATTGTCTTTACTCTAGCGATATCCTTCTTTAATTCCCTCATCTTTACAGGGTTTTCTAACTGGCCTGTTACATGCTGGAATCTTAAGTTGAACAATTCCTTCTTCATCTTTTCGAGTTCGGCATTGAGTTCAACGTTTGTCATTTCTCTCATCTTCTTTAATTCCATTATGCTTCACCGCCCTCTACATTTTTCTTAACGAACTTTGTCTTGATTGGGAGCTTGTGGCCAGCAAGTCTGATTGCTTCTCTTGCCTGTGCCTCAGTTACGCCACCAATTTCAAACATAACTCTACCTGGTTTAACAACAGCTACCCAGTGATCTGGAGCACCTTTTCCGGATCCCATACGTACTTCTGCTGGTTTCTTTGTTACTGGCTTATGTGGGAAGATCTTGATGTATACTCTTCCGCCTCTTCTAATAGATCTAGTCATTGCAACTCTGGCTGCTTCAATCTGATTTGAAGTAATCCATGCGCATTCCTGGGCAACAAGGCCAAATTCGCCGTAAGTAACTTCGTTACCCTTTGTAGCGACACCCTTCATTCTGCCTCTGTGAACTCTTCTGTGCTTAACGCGCTTTGGCATTAACATTGGATTGTTCCTCCTTTCCTACTATATATATTACTCTTCAGTTGATACTACTTCTTCTTTTGGAGCTTCAGCTTCTACCTTTGGAGCCTTTCTTGTTCTTGGGTTAGTAGCCTTCTTAACAGCTTCTTCCTTGTTGAACTTGTCGTTTCTTCTGTTGTCACGACGGTCTCCGTTGTTCTTTCTTGCTCCATCTTTTCTAGGCTTTCTGTCGCCCTTTCTTTCATTCTTTTCTTCGTTTGAAAGAGGTCCAACTAAACCCTTGTCAAGTACTGTTCCATGGTTGATCCAAACCTTGATACCAAGCTTACCATAAGTTGTATCAGCTTCAGCAAAACCATAGTCGATATTTGCTCTTAATGTATGAAGAGGAACCTGTCCTTCTGCGTACTTTTTTTTTTTTTTTTTTTCAGCACCGCCTACACGACCTGAAACTGTAATCTTGATACCCTTAGCACCAGCCTTCATTGTTCTCTGGATTGCTGACTTCATAGCTCTTCTGAAAGCAATACGTCTTTCAAGAGCCTGTGCAACTGATTCAGCTGTTAAAGTTGCATCGAGTTCAGCCTTCTTTACTTCCTTGATTTCAAGTTCTACTGTCTTCTTTGTGAGCTTTGTTAAGTCTTTCTTTAAAACTTCAACTCCGTCTCCAGCTCTTCCGATAACCATACCAGGCTTTGAAGTGTAAACTGTAACCTTTACCTTTTCAGCACCCTTTCTGTCGATAAGAGTCTTGGATACTCCAGCAACGTAGAGCTTCTTCTTTACATATTCTCTGATTTTCTGGTCTTCAATGAGGAAATCTGCGAAATCTTTCTTTTCTGCATACCACTTTGAATCCCAATCCTGGATAACACCAACACGTAATCCGTGTGGACTAACTTTCTGACCCATACGTTCCTCCTATTCTCTTTCCTTAAGAGTGCAGCTGATGTGAGCTGATCTCTTAAGAATCATTCCTGCTCTACCCTGTGCACCAGCTCTCCAACGCTTCATTGTTGGTCCCTGATTTACAAGAATTTCGCTAACGTATAAATTGTCAGGATTCATATCGAAGTTGTTTTCAGCGTTAGCCTTAGCGCTTTCTACAACCTTTTCTACAACTGTTGATCCCTTACCAGGTGTGAACTTTAAGATAGCTAATGCTTCATTAACGTTCTTGCCTCTTACTAAATCGCATACTGGCTTAATCTTAGTAGGAGACATTCTTACATATTTAGCAACTGCTTTTGCTTCCATAATTATCTGTTCTCCTTCCTAATTATCTCTTTGATGCCTTGTCAGCTGCGTGACCTCTGAATGTTCTTGTAGGAACAAATTCTCCTAATCTGTGTCCTACCATGTCTTCTGTGATATATACAGGAACATGCTTTCTTCCGTCATGAACAGCAATTGTGTGTCCCACCATCTGTGGGAAAATTGTTGATGGTCTTGACCATGTTTTGATAACTTTCTTTTCGTTCTTTTCGTTCATTTCGATGATAGCCTTTAAAAGCTTCTGATTAACGAAAGGACCTTTTTTAAGTGATCTACCCATTTATCTATGCTCCTTCCTGCTTATTTTTCATTTCTTCTCTTAACAATATACTTGTTAGAAGCCTTGTTCTTCTTTCTAGTCTTGTATCCAAGTGCTGGCTTACCCCATGGTGTAACTGGACTCTTACGACCAACTGGAGCCTTACCTTCACCACCTCCGTGTGGGTGGTCGTTAGGGTTCATTACAGAACCTCTTACTGTAGGTCTTACGCCCATGTGTCTCTTACGTCCTGCCTTACCAATCTGGATGTTAGCATGTTCTTCATTACCAACTTCACCGATTGTAGCTCTGCACTTCATTGATACCTTTCTAACTTCGCCGGATGGGAGTCTTACCTGTGCGTAATCTCCTTCCTTAGCCATAAGCTGAGCACCGTTTCCAGCAGATCTTGCAAGCTGTCCACCCTTACCTGGCTTTAATTCAACGTTGTGAATAAGTGTACCAAGTGGAATGTTTGCGATTGGAAGTGCGTTTCCAACTACGATATCTGCGTTAGGACCAGAAACGATCTTCTGACCAACTTCTAATCCCTTTGGAGCAAGGATATATCTCTTTTCACCATCAGCGTAGCAAACGAGTGCGATGTTTGCTGATCTGTTTGGGTCATATTCGATTGCAACTACTGTTGCTGGAACATCGTCCTTAAGTCTCTTAAAGTCGATGATTCTGTACTTAGGTCTTGTACCGCCACCCTGATGTCTTACAGTGATAACACCACGGTTGTTTCTTCCGGAGTGCTTCTTAAGTGTAACTGTTAATGACTTTTCAGGAGTTGTCTTTGTGATTTCCTCAAATGTGGAAACTGTCATTCCTCTAAGACCAGGAGTTATTGGTTTATATTTTTTAATTCCCATGTGTGCCTCCTATTATAATCCCTGGAAGAATTCGATTTCCTTTGAATCTTCTGATACAGTAACGATTGCCTTCTTGTATGCAGGAGTCATTCCGGATGTTCTTCCCATTCTCTTTAACTTACCATCGCAGTTTACGATGTTTACTTTCTTTACGCTTACGCCGAAGATTTCTTCAACTGCCTTCTTTACTTCAGTTCTGTTTGCGTCTGAAGCAACCTTGAAAGTGTACTTCTTTGTAGCTGCCATATCCATACTCTGTTCTGAGATTACAGGCTTTAAAATTACGTCATATGCGCTTTTCATTATCTGTATACCTCCTCAATCTTTTCTACAGCTGCCTTTGTGCAAACTAAGCTGTCGTGGTTAACGATATCATATACGTTTAATGCTGTAACAATTGTAGTTGCAACACCTGGAAGGTTAGCTGCTGACTTAACAACGTTTTCACACTTTTCAGGGAGAACGATTAAAGCCTTCTTACCAGCCTTAACTGCTGTAAGAACTGCAACCATATCCTTTGTCTTTGGAGCTTCGAAACATAATTCGTCTAAAACGATTAAGTTCTGGTTTAAGAACTTGTCTGATAAAGCTGACTTCATAGCAAGTCTTCTTAACTTCTTTGGAAGTGTGTATCTGTAGTCTCTTGGCTTTGGTGCGAATACGATACCTCCTCCGATCTGTGATGGGTCAGTTGAATGTCCCTGTCTGTGACGACCAGTTCCCTTCTGTCTGAAAGGCTTTCTTCCGCCTCCTCTAACTTCTCCTCTAGTCTTTGCTGACTGAGTACCCTGTCTCTGGTTAGCTAAGTAGTTCTTTACTACAGCGTGTACAGCGAATTCGTTAGGTTCAATTGCGAAGATTTCATCACATAATGTGAGTTCGCCAGCATTTTCACCTTTTGCATTTAACATAGTTAATTTTGCCATTTCTAAATCCTCCTTCCGCTAAACTACTTGTTCTGACCCTTTACTGCGTACTGAACACGTACAAGGCTTCCTTTTCCGCCAGGTACAGCGCCCTTTACGAGCATAAGGTTTCTTTCTTCAATAACTTTTACTAAGATTACGTTCTGAACAGTAACTGTCTCTCTACCAGTACGTCCTGGAGCTTCATTGCCCTTGAATACTCTTGATGGATATGTAGCAGCTGCTAAACCACCAGGAAGTCTCTTGTGCTTTGAACCGTGGGACATAGGTCCACGTCTGTGGTGATGACGCTTGATGTTACCCTGAGTACCCTTACCCTTGGATACTCCAGTTACGTCGAGCTTTGAACCAGCTTCGAAATCTGCAACTGTGATAACCTGTCCTACTTCGTAAACTTCGCCGTCTTCTACTCTGAATTCAGCTAAGTGCTTCTTTGGGGATACTCCAGCTTTTGCGAAGTGTCCTGTAAGAGGCTTGTTTACTCTCTGTGGCTTCTGATCTTCGAAGCCAACCTGAACTGCGTTGTAACCGTCTGTTTCTACAGTCTTAACCTGAGTTACAACTTCTGGGCCAGCTTCAATGACTGTTACTGGGATTACGTTACCAGCTTCGTCAAAGATCTGAGTCATGCCCATTTTCTTTCCTAAGATTGTTTTCATGAATTTCCTCCAAATCTTACATTGGAACTCTCTGGTTTGGCCTTATTGCCCTCTCATGAGTTCTTACTAAGGGGAGAACCCTTAATTAACTATAACTTGATTTCGATGTCAACACCCGCAGGTAACTCTAACTTTGTTAAAGCATCTGTTGTCTTGAGTGTTGCATTTGTGATGTCGATCAGTCTCTTGTGTGTGCGCTGTTCGAACTGTTCACGAGAGTCCTTGTACTTATGTACGGCTCTGATGATTGTAACAACTTCCTTTTCTGTTGGAAGTGGAATTGGTCCACTTACTGTAGCGCCTGTCTTAAGTGCAGTCTCAACAATCTTCTTTGCTGATTCGTCGAGTAATGCATGATCGTACGCCTTGAGCTTGATTCTGATCTTCTGTAATTCGCTCATTTTCTTTCTCCTTTTCTTGATTTCTGTACATTTTGCTATGCTTGTACAAGGGGTTCAAAGCCTTGTGAGAGCTAGGGTTTCAGCACTTTTACCCATCTCTTACACGTTTATATGTGTTTCCTGATTTGTTCCGCACATAAAAAACTCGGCGAATCCCTTCGCCTGGATCTAGCCAGACACTTGCTCCGCGGAAATTACCAAATAGCCTTGCAACTTCCCGTTTCATCGCCATCAACAAGCTTCTACATTCTACTATATGTAAACCAAATATGCAAGTATTTTTGAGAAAAATTTTCTGTGCAATTTTTTGCAGTTTTTGCTCCTCTAAAACTCGAAACCCCAGTGTTTTCAAGGGGTTTCAGCATACACATTCATACACGGATATTAGCGTGTCGTGTTTCTCACGAAAATGACGCATCAATGAATAGTATAAATTCCGGAAAAATATTTTTTTACCACTAAATATTGTGTTTTTTATCAAATATGGATAGTCCTTACCCCGTCATATTTTATGCAGCAGCATAAAGAAATTCATGAACAGCATGACAAAAAATATATGAAAAAATATTTTTTCATATATAATTACCGTGTTTTCAGACAAATTAAATACCCAGGTGAAGGCCCCTGGGTGTTTAATCGATTCTGTTTTCGTAAATATTCTAAGGAATTTGTGAAAAGCGTATTGTTACGTTGTAATGCTCTCAGGATCTCGGAACTCCTGGAGCTTCATTGTGTTTCCTTGTATTATGCGGCTGTATTCTACCTTTTACAGTTCCTATGATAATACCATGCATCATATATTGCAAATTGAAATATTGAATAATATTTCTCCAACCTATCGCAAAAAGGTATTGAAGCGGAAATTCGACAGTTTTCCATCATTTCCCTCCGATTCTGGTATGTCATGGCAACAAAAAATGCACCCTGGCCCACTCTACCCCGGTGCATTTTTTATCTGGTTTACCGCTTAGTTCCATACAGATATATCACTATCTATGGAAATTGGTATTCTGTCATCGACGCTATCATAGCACTTATGCATTTATTTGTTAAATTGAAATATGTAATAGTATTTTTCCTCCATATCGACAGTTATTATGCACTTTATGCTGCACATGCAAAAAGCCCCATACGGGGCCTTCTGCCAACGAACTTTAAACATCTATTCTTCGCATGACTCGCACTCTTCTTCTCTGAAGAATTCCGGGTCATAGGAGATGCCGTTTCTGTCATAGTAGTCCTTTACTGCTGCTCTTATGGATTCCTGAGCAAGAACTGAACAGTGAAGCTTGTGTACTGGAAGTCCTCCCAAAGCTTCAACCACCTCTTTATTGGTAACTGCAAGTGCCTCTTCAATGGTTTTACCCTTTACCATTTCTGTTGCCATTGATGATGATGCAATAGCAGAGCCACATCCGAAAGTTTCAAATTTCACATCAGTAATAACATCATTTTCAATCTTAAGATACATCTTCATGATGTCTCCGCACTTGGCGTTTCCTACTTCACCTACTCCTGATGCATCAGGAATTTCTCCAACATTTCTTGGATTCATGAAATGATCCATTACTGTATCTGTATATAAAGCCATAATATTGCTCCTTTCTATAATATGAACTGTCTCTTTCCTGAAGTAAGGTCCTTCCACATTGGAGACATGTTTCTAAGATACTCAACTACCTTTGGTACTTCAGAAATAATATATTCTGCTTCTTCCATAGTGTTCCACTCACAAAGGGAGATTCTAAGTGAACCATGAGCAACCTCATGCGGCCTTCCGATTGCAAGAAGCACATGGCTTGGGTCAAGTGACCCTGATGTGCAGGCGCTTCCACTTGATGCAGAAATTCCTTTGGCATCAAGAAGGAGGAGAAGGCTTTCTCCTTCTATACCTTCAAAGCAGAAGTTTATATTATTAGGAAGTCTGTTTTCTCTATCACCATTAAGGGCACTGTGCGGGATTTCTGAAAGACCTGAAATGATTCTGTCTCTTATCTCAGTCATCTTGGCTGCATTTTCATCAATATGTGCTACAGCTTCTTTTAAAGCAGCTGCCATACTTACGATTCCAGCAACATTTTCAGTTCCACCACGTTTTCCTCTTTCCTGGGCTCCACCTTCAATGATGTTCGATACCGGAATACCCTTTCTTACATATAAGGCACCGACACCCTTTGGACCATGGAACTTGTGAGCTGAAATTGAAAGCATATCAATATTCTGTTCCTTTACATCAATCTTTACATGTCCTGCAGCCTGAACGGAATCCGTATGGAAAATAACATTGTGCTTTCTGCATACGGCACCGATTTCCCTGATTGGCATAATGGAACCAATCTCATTATTTGCATACATTATGGTTACAAGGCATGTATCATCCTTTATTGCCTTTTCAACCTGTTCTTCGGTAACATTTCCCTTTTCACCTACAGGAAGAAGTTCAATTTCAAAGCCTTCCTTTTCAAGTTTCTTGAGCGTATGGAGCACTGCATGGTGTTCAAAGGCAGTTGATATAATATGTTTCTTTCCTTTTCTTTCACCGATTCTTGCAGCAGATATGATTGCCTGGTTATCTGCTTCACTTCCACCGGATGTGAAATAGATTTCCTTTTCACTGCAGTTGAAGCATGATGCTACGTCTGCTCTTGCCTTGTCCAACGCTTCTTTTGCTTCCTGTCCTATGGTATATAAACTTGATGGATTTCCATATACGCTTTCAAGATATGGAATCATACTGTCTATTGCGGTTCTGCTCATTTTTGTTGTAGCAGCATTATCTACATATACTTTCATATATTCCCCTTTCAATATATAACCTACCTGTTTAATAGGTATTGCATTGCTAATATATCATCCAATTCCTACTTTGTCAATTGGTATTGATAGCATAAAATAGAAGGACTAATGTCCTTCCCTGCTATTTCATCTGATCAAGTATCTCTTTAAGGGTTATTCCATCCAGATAGTCATCAACTACTTTCTGTAAACCCATCCATACAGGAAGTGTTGCGCACTCGCCCTTTCTTGGGCACTCTTCATGATTATCTTCAAGACATGATACTGGTGCAAACCCACCCTCTGTAGAGCGCACAATTTCGCCTATGGTGTAGTTTTCAGGTGCTTTTGACAGTCTGTATCCTCCCTGATGTCCACGGGCTGTAGAAAGCAGTCCTGCGTGATTAAGGAGCGGAATAATCTGCTCCAGATACTTTTTTGATATTCCCTGACGGGATGCAATATCCTTAAGAGAAACGTAGCCATCCCCTGCATTTTCCGCCAGGTCAAGCATCATTCTTACTGCATATCTTCCACGTGTTGAAATCATCATATAGAGTCACCATCCTTTCTTTCATTATACCACCCAAATGGTAGGTTTTCAAATATAAGAAGAGCAGGACAAAAGTCCTGCTCCTGATTAATCTTACATTTCTTCCTTTTTCTTTCTCTTGAGTAAGAGTAAGAGAAGGAGGATAAGGATAAGTACGCCTTCACCTATTGTTGTATAGAGGAAGATGTTACCACCACTCTTTTCCTGTGCACCACCATTAAGATAACATAATGCGTAGTTACCCATTTCTGTTACCTTTGTTGTGATTGTTGTTCCATCAGCAGAAATCTTTCCACCCATGGATTCAATTGATCCATCTTCAAGGATATGATAGATTGCAACATTCTTTCCGAACTCTTCTGGGATTGGGAATGTTACTGATGTTACACCATTTGCTTCTACTGGTACTCCTGCCATATTGGCATCAAAGTTAAACATATTGAACTTTGATGAGATACCATCAAGTGAGTACTGAGCATTCTGGTAAGCTTCATCTGTTTCTTCAAGAGCCTTTACGTCAAGTGCTGTTCCTACAACGAAAGTTCCTTCCTGAGTTTCAAATGAGATTCCTGTAGTTTCATCAGAAGCCTTGCATGGACCATACTGTTCAGTTTCTTCACCACATACTGTACACTTACCTCTATGGATACTTGGCTTTGTAAGCGTTGCTTCCTGAACAAGTTCTGGATCTGCAAACTGATGTTCACCAAAGTCAGTTTCCTGAGTTACTGTTTCACCGCATACTGAGCATACTGCAGACTCTGTTCCCTTATGTGAGCAGTCTCCTGCAGATACTGGAGTGAATGCTCCAACCTTATGTCCTTTGGCAGGAATACTCTGTGTTACCTTTTCGTTACATACTGAGCATGTTCCTTCCTTGGAGCCTGTTTCTGTACATGTAGGTTCCTTTGTTGTCTGATAGTCAGGTACCTTATGTCCTAAAGCTTTGATTTCTGTTTCTTCTACTGTCCCACATACTGAACATGTCTTCTTGATCTTTCCAGCCTTTGTACATGTTGGTTCTGTCTTTTCTTCCTTGAAGTCATGTGTAGCACAACCGATTGTGAATGTCTTTGTTGTACTTGCAGAACCTAAACCGGATGCACCGTTTTTAGCCTGGAATGTAACAGTAACTGAACCTGTGCCAACACTTCCTGCTGCAACTGTGAGCTTGAATGCTTTACCGCTTACACTCTTTGGTTCTGCGAATGCTGCTACACCCTGAGATGAACCATTGAAGTTTGCCATTGTTGTTCCACCTAAAGTCCATGAACCAGACTTTACAGTACAGTTGCTTGTAGAAACTGATACGGAAATTGATGTAAGTTCACCAAATCCACTTACGGAGAAATCAAA
>JAKSSM010000160.1 GCA_024403065.1 Clostridia bacterium
GATTGTCAGTTAATTTTGTTTTTGATTTATGTTATGGTTATATTATACCCTGTCACTTCTCTTTTGTCCAATACCATATATGTATTGTAGGTTATAGATAAAACCTATACTCAGGGCATTTTTTTCAAAGCTCTGCTTTTAACAAGCAGAGGCAATTCGAAGAATTGCTTTCGTTCAGTAGGAGATTGAACTCCTACTGAACGAGAGAATAGACCCCGCCGCCTATAGAGGCGGGGGATATCCTCTGTGTTGTTATATTGTAACATCTGACGGAGGATTTGTATAATTCATATATTTTTTTATAGGCAATAAAGAATTTGTATATTCAATAGAGTTAGTAGGATTTACGACTGTATATAATAAAGAAAGCAGTCCGGTATGAGGACTGCTTTTCTCTGAATATTTCACTGTATAAAATCAGATATTGTATTCGAGCTTTCTCTCGTCAATGATTCTCTTTGACTTGTGTTCTGAACGTGTATTAAGACCGCCGTCCGGATGAACAACTACATTTGCAGGCTTAACACCGATTCTTGCTTTGAGTGCATCAGAAACCTTCTGAGCAACCTGCTCGTCTGTTGCTGTGTTGTCTGCATTCTTTTCAATCTCAACTGCATACTTGCATGTGAAGTCCTTTTCAAATACACGGATGAGATACTCACCTGTTATGCCGTCAAGGTTACGGATAACTGCTTCGATATCGCTTGGGAATACATTAACAGCTGATACGATGAACATGTCGTCCTTTCTGCCGTTGATGTAGATTCTGCCGTGTGTTCTTCCGCACTTACATGGTGTCTGGTCAATACGTCCGATATCACCTGTTCTGAAACGGATAAGTGGTCTTGCGTGCTTACGGAGAGTTGTGAATACAAGTTCACCTGTTTCACCAGGAGGAAGAATTTCACCTGTGTGAATGTCTACTGTTTCAACGAGAATGTGGTTTTCTGCAATGTGGAGACCATCATGATATTCACAGTGTGCTGCACATGCACCAAAGATATCTGATAAACCGTAGAAGTCATAAACTTCTGCACCCCAGAGATCTTCGATAGCCTTTCTTGTTGCTCCGATTGAACCGCCGAGCTCACCGGCAACGATGATTTTCTTTATTGAAAGATCCTTCTTAGGATCGATACCTGCCTTCTTTGCCTTTTCACCAAGCTGCCATGCGTATGAAGGGCTTGTCCAGATAATTGTTGGCTGATATGTTTTAAGAATGAAGAGAAGTCTCTCACTTGGAAGAGTACCGCCCCAGATACAGAGTGCTCCGAGATTCTGTGCACCGATTACGTCAGGGCCGCCAACGTAAAGTGAGAAGTTAAGAGCATGAACATATCTGTCCTTTGGTCTCATACCAATCTGCCAGAACCAGCGGCTTTCTGTGTCCTGGAATTCATCAAAGTCCTTCTTTGTGAACGGGCTCATTGTAGGAACACCTGTTGAACCTGATGATGTTGAAATGAACACTACATCTTCTTCAGGAACTGCACAGAGTTCGCCGAGGAATGAACCAACGCCCTGTGTGTCACGCTGTGTTGTCTTATTGATGAACGGAAACTTCTGAATATCTGAAAGGCTCTTTATATCTTCAGGCTTAACTCCGGCCTCATCAAATGAACGCTTGTAGTAAGGTGCATTGTCATATGCGAACTTTACAATTTCCTGAAGATCTTCGAGCTGTTTCTTTTCAAGTTCAGCTCTTGGCATTGTTTCAAGTTTCTCGTCCCAGAATTTATTGTTTACATCTCTTGAATTACTCATTATTAAGTACCTCCATATGTTTTTATTATCTACCATCTTAATAGGTTTTCCTGACTGTCTTTATTATACCCCTACAAAACCTATTTGTCCAATATGTATTAATGATTATTAGTTATAGACTTTTTTTATAACTGTGACTGTGCCAATAGATAATGAATAAAAAAGGAGAAACCCGCCTCATTTTATTACGAGGCGGATTTCTCCTTTTTCAGCTCTCAAGATATTCCCTGAGATTTTCTATGTATTCTTTTCCTATATCGGAGAGGATTATATTCTTTCTCTTGATATAGCCTATTTCCATACGGTCTGTCTTGTCAGAAAGCGGAACCGCAGTATAATCTGATCCGTTCAGATTTCCGCAGATTATACCTGAACAGAATGTATATCCGTTAAGTCCTTTCATGAGATTCAGCATAGTTGAACGGTCTGATGCCTTGATTACTCTTGAAAACTCTGATGTACTGATGATTTCTTCAGCGAAGTAGAAAGAACTCTTGTCCCCCTGTTCAAACGTCAGACACGGATAGTGCTCAAGTTCTTCGATGCTTACTGATTCTCTGGAAGCAAGAGGATGCTCTTTCCATAAATAAGCATACACATCACAGTCTATCAGATGAACAAACTCAAGCTGATTTGTCTGTATAATCTTCGATATAAACTGACGGTTAAAATCACTGAGATAAAGTATGCCAATCTCACTCTTAAGAGTTGCAACATCGCTTATAACATCTGCCGTATTGGTCTCGCGAACCGCAAATTCGTAATCACATGTATTGTAATCCTGAACTGTTTCAACAAATGCATGAACAGCAAATGAATAATGCTGTGCTGACACACCGAATTTTCTCTTTATTTTTCCTCCGCTGTATTTTTCCTGAAGTGTCTCATACTGCTGGTACAGCTGTCTGGCATATGTGATGAACTCTGTACCGTCGGCGGTAAGAGAAACACCCTTTCCGCTTCTGTTGAAGATAGTAACACCCAGTTCCTTCTCAAGTTCCTTTATGGCATTGGTAAGTGACGGCTGAGTTATATAGAGAAGTTCAGCCGCTTTATTCATTGATCCGGTCTCAGATATAACAATAGCATAATTTATCTGCTGTAATGTCATTTATACAATCACCTTTCTTACCTTAATCTTCTTCCTTATATCTGAAAGTCTGTTGAGTGCTTCGTTAAGAGTTTCGTTTTTCTTTGCAAAATGGAATCTGATATATCTGTTTTCAGGTTCCTTAAAGAAGCTTGAACCCGGAACTGCACCTACACCGACAAGTCTTGCAAGATCTTCGCAGAATTCAAGATCGCTCTCATATCCGAATTCAGAAATATCAAGAAGAATATAATATGCTCCCTGCGGTTCAGTATGAGCAATATTGATATCTCTGAGTCCTCTGAGGAAAAGCTCTCTTTTTTCCAGGGAGACTCGGATCCCGCGCATCCCGAGGGCGGGATTGGACTCTTCCGGAAGGTCAAGCCAACGCACCTTTTTATCCGAACCGATATCGAGCGTCCGGATGAT
>JAKSSM010000161.1 GCA_024403065.1 Clostridia bacterium
CCACATCTTCATCTTGACTATATTCCGATAGGACATTACAACAGAGGTGTTCCTGTACAGAACGGACATGCTCAGGCACTTAAGGAGATGGGATACGGCACAGGAAAAGATGCAGTAAATGTCTGGAGAGAATCAGAAAAAAGGTATATTGAATGCTTGTGCCTTGAACATGGAATAAGTAAAGCTCCACCAAAAGAAAATTCCTGGCCTCACATGAATATCGCTGAATTTAAAGAGACCAGGGACGAATTAAATGCTCTCAAAGCTGAAAAAGAGGAACTCAGTGAGGAGCTTGATAACAAAAACACAGAAATTGCAGAATTGCAGAAAACTTTTGATGAACTTTCCTGCACTCGTTCTGAGCTGAAGAACATTGACGAGATTGAAATGAAGGATACTCTTATCGGCGGTAAGGTTACAATGCCTAAAGAAGCAGCGAAGAAGCTGAAGCATGACGCCAAAATTGGTATTACTGCTTCTAAAAATCTTAAATCTTTAACCAAAGAAGTCAGGGAACTTCGGGAACAGAACAGTTCTCTGCTGGCTGAAAACAAAGAGTTTAAGGAAAAAGAAGAGAAGCGTGCTCGTATATCTATCAAGGATGTTATCAGGGAAGATCGTCACCAGAAGGAGCTGACAAGACTTCAGATGGCACTGGAACTGCTTGAATATTTCATTGATTATTACGGACTCAGAGAAAAGTATGAGCTGTTTAAGCAGACTATGGGTAAAAATGTTCATAGAAGAAAAGAAAACAGCTTATGAGTATATTCGAAGAAGCAAAGGAAAGGCTTGACATAAAGACAGCAGCTGAGTATTACGGGATAAAATCAAATCGTGCAGGAATGTGCATATGTCCTTTCCATAGTGAAAATACACCGTCTATGAAGCTGTATAGTGATAACTTTTACTGCTTTGGCTGTGGTGAGCATGGTGATGTAATTGTCCTTGCGGAGAAGCTGTTTCAGTTGTCTCCGGTGGAAGCAATAAAGAAACTTAATACAGACTTCATACTGGGAATTGACCTTAATGAAAGAGCAACTCCTGAAGAAGTAAATGAATACTATCTTAAAATGATAGAAAAACATCGCTTCAAAGAATGGGAGGAACATGCCTGGAATGTAATTATAGAATATCAGCGTATTCTGAAGAGCTGGCTATATCTTTACATGCCATGGAGACCAGGCGATAAACCTGACAGAAGGCACACTGAGAGCCTGCACTGGTATGAATATACCAACTATCTTTGCAGCGTATTTATAAACGGTGATGATGAAGAAAAGAAAAGTCTGAAAGAAACTATTAATAACATAGAACAGAAACTGAAAAAGCAAAAAGCATTAATGTAACAGAAAGGAGTAATTAAAATGATGGACAATGGTCTTTTTATGAAGGTGGATGAGGTCATGAGTGAGCTTGGTATTTCAAAATCCCATGCTTATAAACTAATTAAACAGCTCAATAATGAACTGAGCAGCAAAGGCTTTATTACTGTTTCCGGAAAAATCAGCAGACAGTTCTTTTATGAGAAGGTATATGGATACAAGGAGGTAACTGTTAATGTCAGTGTATAAGGACGAAAATCAGAATTCATGGTACACAGTTTTTTATTATACAGACTGGAAAGGGAAGAAAAAGCAGACTACTAAAAGAGGCTTTGAAAGCAAAAGAGAAGCGAAAGAATATGAGCGATCTTTTCTTGATAAACAGGATGGCAGCGTAGATATGACTTTTTCAGATTTTATCGAGGTGTATCGCAATGATATGAAAAATAAAATCAGAGAGCATACATGGCAGTCTAAAAATTATATAATTGATACAAAGATTCTTCCGTATTTCAGTAAAAAGAAACTCAGTGAGATTACAGCGAAGGATGTGATAGCCTGGCATAATGAAATAATGTCAGGCAGAAATAAAAATGGTGAACCATACTCCTCAGAATATCTGAGGAGCATTCATAACAATCTTTCTGCTATATTTAATCATGCAGTGCGCTTCTATGATTTGAAAATTAATCCGGCGGTTAAAGCGGGTAATATGGGAAGGAAAAATACAATTGAAATGAGATTCTGGACTAAAGAGCAGTATCTTATGTTTGCAGATGTTATGATGGACAAACCGGTATCGTTTTATGCTTTTGAGGTGTTGTACTGGTGTGGAATACGTCTTGGAGAACTTCTTGCTCTTACTGCAAAAGATTTTGATTTCAGGAAGAAACTTCTTCATATCACAAAATCATTTCAGAAAATTGAAGGGAAAGAGGTTATAACTGATCCGAAGACTCCAAAGAGTGTACGTACAGTTACAATTCCTGATTTTCTTTGTGATGAAATAAAAGAATATATCGATTCGTTGTATGGTCTTAAACCAACAGACAGACTGTTTCAGATAACAAAATCTTATCTCCATCATGAACTCGACCGTGGATGTAAGGTGACAGGTCTTGAAAGAATCAGACTCCATGATATCAGACATTCTCATGTTTCACTGCTGATTGAAATGGGTTTTTCAGTAGTTGCCATAGCCGATAGAATGGGACATGAAAGTATAGATATTACACTTCATTATGCACATATGTTTCCTTCTAAGCAGCAGGAGATGGCGAAGAAACTTGATATAGAAAGGAAAGATTAAAATGTCTGAAAAGAATATGGATAACAAAAATCGCTGGAGAAACAAAGGTGTTTCTTTCAGGATGTCACCAGAGGAGAGCAGATTGCTTGACAGTTTTGTTAAGATTTCAGGACTTAGCAAGCAGGATTATATTATTCGGCGTGTTCTTGTACGTGATATTGTTGTAAGAGGAAATCCGCGAATATTCAAAGCACTGCGTGATCAGCTAAGAGAGGTTCTTGCGGAGCTTAAAAGGATAGAAACAGTGAGTGAAATGAATGAAGAGCTGATTATACTGATATCGCAGATAACTGACATACTAAAAAATCTGGATAAAGATCAATAAAACCAAACACCTTGCATTAAGAAAATCATAATGCAAGGTGTTTGGTTTAGTAAAGATTAAATAAGATTAAATACTTAAATGGAAAATCTCTCGTATCATAACTTGTAAATACGAGGAGATTTTTT
>JAKSSM010000162.1 GCA_024403065.1 Clostridia bacterium
GGTCCTTGTCAAGCTCCTTGAAGAAGTCTTCGTTCCGGTGCTTGGTCGCAGTGGTGTCATTCTCGTTCTTCATTTCAAACATGATGGAGATATATTCGATCCCATCCGAAAAGTCACGGAAAATGAAGTCACCTTTTGACCCGGTTCTTGCATCGTTATCCTTTTCGAAGTACGCTGTCGGAAAAGCAGTCATACGAATGGAATTGAACTGATTCTGGCAGTGCTGTTCAAGACTTTCTCCAATCATCTTAGTGGACTGGCGAGCCTTGAAATCCTTCAGTCTTTCAATTTCTTCATCGCGGAGTTTAAGTTCAGCCTTATGATTCTCCTTAAGAGATGTTTCGTTTAACTCCATCTCTTTTTCCTTAAGAGAAAGATCTCCCTCAAGTTTCGCTATCCTTCTGTCTTTTTCTGAAGTTGCTTCTGATAAGGCGAGTTTCTTTTCAAGGTCTGCGCTTTCAACTTTTGCCTTAAGTTCTTCGATTTCCTTTTCAAGTTTTGCTACAGCATCAGCCTTTTCCTTTGCTTTTTCCATTTCAAGAAGTTTCCTTTCAGAATCCATCTTCTGTTCTATGGATTCCACTCTTCTTGAAACTTCATTATTGAATTCTCTATCTCTCACCTGACTTACTATCTGCTGATAGCCGGATTCATCAACTGTGAATACTTCTCCACAGTTTGGGCATTTGATTTCCTGCATATATGTACCTCTTTTCATATCTATTATACCTTATCTGAGCTTTTCAAGTAAAGAACTCATATGACTCTGCCTGTAAGAACTGCTGAAAAAGCTATGATAATAATGGAATAGAAGAATATTCTTAAAATGCTTGTAGTTTTCATAAGATGCACCTCCATATGCTATAGTATATAACGTTTCAGGTACAATAAACCGTACAAAGCATTTAGAGGGTTGACATGGCTATTCCAAGTGTTTAAACTGACAATGTAATTGATACAGATTAGGAGGTAGAAAAATGGACAGCGGCGACAGTAGAGGGCGACAAATCATTCGCGGTAAAAGAATAAACTGCACCTGTACGTTTTTCATCGTGATATAGACGTATCACTTTTATGTGCTTTCTTTACACCGCGTATAGCTCTTAAGCCAGTTAGTTATCACGGTGTATTTTTATTGCCATAAACAGGCAGAAAGGAGAAAGACATGAAAGAAGTTTTAATTGAACCAAACTATGTAGAAGAACTGGTCGGAATTTTCAGATCAGGACTCAGCAGAGAAGAACTCTGTGACAGACTCTCCGATTACCATGAAAAGGATATCGCAGAGGCTCTTGAAACCCTTACAAAAAAAGAAAGACTTAAGGTGTATCCACTCTTAAGCGGAGAACTCATTTCAGAAGTTCTCTCATATACAGATGATCCTGATATCTATCTTTCTGAAATGAAACTTGAAACTATGGCAAGAGTTCTTTCAGAAATGGATGCATCAGACCTCGTAGATATTCTTGAGGACCTTGATGAAGAGGGCCAGGCAAAGCTTGTTAAACTTCTTGACAGAGAATCAAAAGAAGAAGTTACTATGATTCTTTCCTATGAAGACGATGAAATCGGTAGTATGCTTACTACAAATTTCGTTTCCATAAGAAAGGATCTCACAGTTAGACAGGCTATGAGTGAACTTGTAAAACAGGCTGGAGAAAACGATAACATTTCAACAATCTATGTAACTGATGAAAAGGATAAGTTCTATGGTGCAATCGACCTTAAAGACCTCATCATAGCAAGAGAAGGAACAGACCTTGAATCAATCACAAGTACATCCTATCCTTTTGTAACAGATCATCAGAAAATAGAAGACTGCATCGATGACCTTAAAGAATACGAAGAAGACTCCATCCCTGTTCTTTCCGAAGAGGGAAAGATCCTCGGTGTAATTACATCTCTTGAAATCATCGAAGCAGTAGACGATGCATTATCAGACGACTACGCAAAGCTCGCCGGTCTTACCGAGCAGGAAGATCTTAAGGAAACTGTACTTGACAGTATGAAGAAACGTCTTCCATGGCTTATCGTTCTTCTTGTTCTCGGTCTTGGAGTATCATCTGTTGTAGGTATATTTGAAACAGTAGTTGCAGTTATCCCTATTGTTATCTGTTTCCAGTCCCTTATCCTTGACATGGCAGGTAATGTTGGTACACAGTCCCTTGCCGTTACCATCAGAGTACTTATGGATGAAGACCTTAAGGCAAAGGACAAGATAAAGTTTGTACTAAAGGAAATGAGAGTTGGTTTTTCCAATGGACTTTTCCTTGGAATTCTCTCCTTTGTATTCATTGGGCTCTATGTAATGCTCTTTAAACACAATCCTGCTGGAACAGCATTCCTTATCTCAGGATGTGTAGGTTTCTCACTTATGATTGCCATGGTAATCTCAAGCCTTGTAGGAACACTCATCCCAATGTTCTTCCACAGGATTCATGTAGACCCTGCTGTTGCATCAGGTCCACTTATCACAACAGTAAATGACCTTGTTGCAGTAGTTACATACTACGGCCTCTCATGGATACTCCTCATTAACATTTTCAGCATAGTATAGAAAAAGGACCCTAGGGTCCTTTTTAAAATACAGTGTTCAGTTACGCCTTCTTTTCCGGAAGGTTTGAAATTATTGATGCTGCAAATATTATGATGCAGCCTGCATACTGGATAAGTGAAAGTCTTTCGCTTAAGAGTATTGCTCCTGCAATAGCTGCAAATACGGATTCAAGGCAGAGGATGAGTGATGCCTGAGTAGGTTCAGCATGTTTCTGACCGATAATCTGGAATGTGTATCCCATACCACAGGAAAGAACGCCTGCATAGATGATTGGAATCCAGTTGGAAAGGATATCCTTTAAAACAGGTTCTTCGAAGATAAACATACAGATGATTCCGAGGAGTCCAGCTGTGAGGAACTGAATACAGGACATCTTTACTCCATCACATTTTGGAACGAAGTAGTCTACAACAAGGATGTGTACCGCAAACATTACTGAACAGAGGAGAACAAGAAGATCCCCTGTTTCAATTGTAAGGGTTTCACCATAGAGG
This sequence comes from Clostridia bacterium, assembly GCA_024403065.1. Lineage (GTDB taxonomy): Bacteria > Bacillota > Clostridia > Peptostreptococcales > Anaerovoracaceae > JAKSSM01. The sequence continues at coordinate 3,052 of JAKSSM010000162.1, forward strand.
CAGAGAAGATAGAATCCAACGATTCCAAGCC
>JAKSSM010000163.1 GCA_024403065.1 Clostridia bacterium
CAGTTGAGTTTCTGCACGTATGGCGGAACTGGCAGACGCGCAGGATTTAGGTTCCTGTGAGAGATCGTGGGGGTTCGAGTCCCTTATCGTGCACCATAAACATAAAAAAGTAACAGGTCAGCCTGTTACTTTTTCTATTGTCTTAATGAGTATATCTTTCGCAAGAAGATTCATTTCCTGCCAGTATGTATCTTCATTTTTGAGTATAAGATATCCGTTCTCATATCCCTTTAAAGAGCTCAGATTTCCGTTTACAGGGCCGAACCGGCGAAGGTTGATAAATTGTGCCTTCGCATGCTTCTCTACTGGTATTTTAATGGAAAATGTTCCGTCACTTCTGAATTCTGTTTCTCCGTTTTCGAAGGAAATATATGTGAAATCAGGGTCTGAAAATCTGCCTGATATAATGAGCTGCTGATTTTTCAGTTCAGTTCTCATAATATGAACTGGTTTAAGAAGAGCAGTTTTTACCGGGAATCCCATTCGGGCTCTTGAACGGTGAAAATCAAGCTCCTTCAGTATTTTCATAATCCTGTAAAGCTGAGTTACGTCTTCAAAATTATGTGTCAGTATCTTCTTTTTATATTCTTCACGAAGGTCGTCCTTTGGTTCATCAAGATACAGTCTGAACAGTTCAACGGACTCTTTACCAGAAATGGTATCTTCTCTGTCTTCTGAAATTCTCAGGTACCTTTCAATATCTTTCTGTCTTAATCCTGTCAGAACATTCCTAAGATCACTGTAATGCTGAACGCAAGGGAACAGGTCCAGATTGTACACATGAAACTCTTTATCAATTCCAAGACGCTTGGCTCTTTCTTTAACAAAAGGAATATCAAAGGTATTACCATTATATGTGATAACAGCATCATATTTTTTCAGTTCATCGATGGTCTTTTCCATTAGTAGAACCTCATCTAAAGGATCTTCAAGGAAATACTGTGTTACATATCCTGTGCCATCTTCTGATACTTCCATAAAGCATGAAAGTACAAGTTCACTGTTTCTTGCACTTAATCCCATGGTTTCAATATCAAATGCAGCAATCTTCATATCTCCGAAATACTGACTGAAGATTTTTGACCTGAAATATTCTGTTTTTACTGTTTCTTTTACTGTTATCATTTATCTGATGTTAACAAAATAGCCCGCATATATGCAGGCTACTTTGCTCAAAAGGGGTATTTTGGATTTGAGATTATGAGATTATCAGGGGAGATAACCTCAATAAGATTATATATTCTGCATACCTGTTTTTCAAGAGTTTTTTAGAAAAATACTTCATTTTATGATGAAATACAAAGCTGTTGTGATGTATAATTGATTAAAACAAAATGGAGGAAATGAAATGACATTTGAAGAAAAAACAATCAGTTCAGAAGTGATCTATGAAGGAAAAGTTCTGACTTTAAGAAAAGATAAAGTAGAAACAGTAAATGGTGAAGGCTACAGAGAAATAATCGAGCATGGTGGTGGAGCATGTATGATTGCTCTCACAAAAACTGGAAAAATGCTTATGGTAAGGCAGTACAGAAAAGCTGCTGGCCGTGATGTATTTGAGATTCCTGCTGGAAAGATTGAAAAGGGTGAAGACCCTGCAGTTACAGCAAAAAGAGAACTTAAGGAAGAAACAGGATATACTGCAAGAGATGTAAAGTTCCTTACAAAGTTCTATCCATCAGTTGGATATGATGAAGAAGTTCTTTATCTTTACGTATGCAGAGATCTTGTGCCGGGAAAAACTGACTTTGATGATTCTGAAGCTCTTGAAATAGAAGAATGGGATGTTCAGACATTATATGAAATGGTTATGGATGGCAAGATTGAGGATGCAAAGTCAATTATTGCAATTCTCATGATTCATGCACTTTTTATTTAGTTTTATCTTGTAAGAGCAAATAGGGTATAATATAATCTATATTATGTTAACGAGATAAAGAAGGTGAAATCATTGTACGAAGCATTATACGAGGAATATCTTAAAAAAGAAAAGAAGCTGAGTGAAAACTCATGCCTTGCATATATAAGAGATCTTAACCAGTTCGAAGCCTACGTAAATGGAAGAGGTATCATACATCTGAACGAGGTTTCAAATGCTGATGTGGTTTCATATGTCATGTCCATGAAACAGCAGGATATGTCAAAGTCAACTATAAACAGAAGACTTGCATCTGTAAGAGCATATTACAGATTCCTGATTAAAAATGGCATAATGACAAAGAATCCTACAGATGAAGTTAAGACTCCACGTGTGGAAAAGAAAGAAATTGAATTTCTGTCAGTTGAAGACATGGAGAAACTTCTTGAACTCCCTGATGGTACAGACAAGGGTATAAGGGATCGTGCTCTTCTTGAACTTCTTTATGCTACAGGAATTAGAGCAACAGAAATCATCAATCTGAAACTTTCAGATCTGAATTTAAGAATGGGATTTGTCAAATGTGACAGCTCTGGTTCCAAAGCCAGAATCATTCCAGTTGGACGCCTTGCAAAGAAGGCACTTGAGGATTATGTGCTTGATGTCAGAGATAAGCTTAAGGCTGGTGAAAGTGAGTATCTTTTCTTCAACTATATGGGAGAACCTCTTTCAAGACAGGGCCTCTGGAAAATTCTCAAGGAATATGGTGAAAAGGCTCAGTTCTCCATTGGACTTACTCCACAGGTTATAAGAAATTCATTTGCAGTTCATATGCTTCAGAATGGTGCAGATGTAAAATCACTTCAGGAGCTTATGGGACATGATGATATTTCTGCAACTCAGGCATACCTCGCTGTTACAAAGAACAGAATCAAGGATGTCTATGACAGATCACATCCAAGAGCATAATTTATGCATAAATTAATGAATAAAACACTTGCATTTTATTATTGCATAGTGTAAAATAAACGAGTTGATTAAGACGGTCCTCTGGGTGCCAGCGTGATTTTGTCCGCGCCACGAACGTCATTTAGGGAAGGAGGAAAACAGAAATGGATTTAATGAAGTCAATCACTCAGGAATATGAAAAGAGTGATATCCCTGCTTTTGGTGTTGGTGACACAGTACGTGTACACATCAAGATTAAAGAAGGAAACCGTGA
>JAKSSM010000164.1 GCA_024403065.1 Clostridia bacterium
ATAAGATTAACGACAAGACCAATGTTGTAAAGATTACTATGCATGACGGAAAGCCTGTAGGATTCTTCCTTGGCATAAAAGCAGATGAAACGTGCACAATCTGCCTTGACTATACAATTCCAAAGTATCGTGACTCATCTGTTGGAAAATTCCTTTTCCCTAAACTTGCTGAACTTGGAATCAAGAAACTTGTTCTTGAAGACAAGGCTGTTGACCATGATGCATATTTAAGAGAAATGGGATTCGTAAAGAAGGGAAGCAGCTTCATTAAGGACCTTGAAGATTAGTAAAAAAATATCCTGAGTGATTTCACTCAGGATTTTTATTGCTTTGATTATTAAATAAAGAATTCACAGATGAATACTACAACGCAGCAGGCAACTGACACCTGGAAGAGGCTTGCATTGAACCATGCGAGAACAATTCCAAGGATAAGTGCTATAAGTCCAGCAAGGGGACTCTGTGTAGCATCCATGATTGCAGGAAATGTCATAACTGCAAGTGTTACATAAGGTACATAGTAAAGGAATGACTTAAGGAATCTGTTTTTGATTTCCTTTCTAATAAGTGTAAGTGGAAGTGACCTGATAACATATGATACCGCTGCCATTATGAGAATGTATATGTAGATATTATGCTTCATTCTGTACCTCCTTTACAGGGAAGAGAACTGATGCTAATCCTGCAATAATTACTGTAAGTATAATTGTTCTTGTACCACCTGAAATATCTCGTACATAAGGAAGTTTAGTAAATATGTAGCTTGATATGAAGCTTATAACTACAAGACATGCTACTACTTTATCCTTTTTTGATGGTGGGATGATGATTGCGAGGAACATTCCGTAAAGTGCAACACTTAATGCAGATACAACTCTCATTGGAAGAATGTTTCCAGCAAGTACACCAAGTGCTGTACCAACTGACCAGCATGGCATTGCGAGGAACATGGCACCATAGTAGTAGAAAGGATTGAGATAGCCAGGTCTTGCAATTGCAATTCCGAAGATTTCATCGACTATGTCAAAAGAGATAATAAACCTGTGAATTGGTTTGGTTTCTGGGCTTATTCTCTGTGAAAGAGCACTGCTCATAAGAAGATATCTGGCATTTGCTACGAGAATTACAATCACCATTTCAATATATGGTGCATCTGCAGCAATTACAGTGAATCCTGCATATTCTCCTGCAGAAGCGTTACAGAGAATACTGGTAAGGAATCCCTGAAATGGATTAAGTCCTGCATTTCTTGCGGCGATTCCAAGTGTGAATGATACAGCAAAGTATCCAAGAGCAATTGGAATACCATCACGCATGCCTTCTCTAAAGGCTATTCTGTTTTCAGTTTTTCTATCGTTCATTTTCTGCTCCTTAAACGTGATTAAAAGTATATCAAATCTTTATATGATAGTAAATGAATTTTTATGTTTATATGACTGTTTACAGGTGATATAATAATATAGTTATACGGAGGAATTCATATGAACGTTTTAGAAGCAGTAACAACAAGAAGAAGTACAAGAAAATTCAAGAAAATCAGAGTTGAAAAAGAGCTTGTAGATAAGATTATTGAAGCAGGAAGAATGGCGCCTAGTGGTGGAAATGTTCAGCTTAATCATTTCATCGTTGTTCAGAAAGAAGATGTAATTGAAAGACTTGTAGAACTTGTTGAAAAAGGATTCAGTGAAATGGATTTAAGAGACGATATGTCACCAAGTGTAAAGTTTTCAGTAACTAAATCAAAATCAGGTGGCTACAGATACAGCTATAATGCTACTAATCTTATTATCGTCTGCAACCGTCCTGAAAATGGCAACAACTATAACGACTCTGCGTGTGCGCTTCAGAATATGATGCTGGAGTGCAATGAGCTTGACCTTGGTTCATGCTGGGTAAATCAGCTCAGATGGCTTAATGGAAATGAAGAACTCAATGCATATCTGAGAACTCTTGGAATGAAAGATAATGAAATTGTCTTTGGATCTATAATTTTCGGATATCCGGATAACGAATCAGGCATTCCTGTGAGAAGACCTCAGACAATTACAGGTAATGAAGTAACATATGTAGAATAAAAAATAGAGGATATTCAGGTGAATATCCTCTATTTTATTAACGGCTCTTGATTTCTTTAATCTTGTTATCTCTTCTTTCAAGAATTTCTTTGCTTTTTGGAACGATTTCGCCTGCTTTCTTAAGTGCCCATTTTGTCATAAGTGGACCAACAAGCTCATATACAAGAACTGAGAAGAGAACTATATTCTTAATAAGAACACCTGAACCTGGAAGTGCTGCTGCAACTGATGCCATTCCAAGGGCTACACCTTCCTGTGGAAGAAGTGTTATTCCAAGATAGTTTTCTACACCTTTTGAACATTTAACTGCTCTTGCAGAATACTTTGCACCCAAATACTTACCTGATGATCTTGAAATAAGGTAACATACTCCAATAGCTACTGTTGTTGCTTCTGTAAAAACGCTGAGTTTAAGCTGTGCACCTGCAAGAACGAAGAAAAGAACAAGCACAGGTGCGTTCCATCTGTCTGCAAATTTCATGATTTCTTCTGAAAGGATACACATGTTACAGAATACTGAACCAAGCATCACCCTCGCAAGCACTATAAGAAATACTTCCTTTCCAACTTCGATATCAACCATTGAAAGTGCAACAGTAAGAAATACGAATCCGATTGTCATTGAGAGACGGTTTGTGTTGGAGAAGAATACCTGTTCAAGTTTGCTTAAAAGATAGCCTGCAAATGCACCAAGTGCAAGAGATGCAACGATTTCAATTATTGGATTAATTACAATAGTATATACATCAATTACTCCACTTGTAAGTGCCTTTGCTATTCCAAATGATACAGCA
>JAKSSM010000165.1 GCA_024403065.1 Clostridia bacterium
GCCATCAACACGTCAACGTGTGGTAGCACCCGAGGATTTCTCCTCGGGTGTTATTATATCAGAACAAATGTTCGTACGCAATGTGGATATTTACCATTTTATGGAAAATATTTTTTGATGTTTTATACCAGTAGAATAATGTAACTATTTGAAATTCAGTTTTTAAACTGCCTTCAGTTTGTGATAGAATAGACGGGTAGATATTTAATAAAAGGAGCAGATTATGAAGAGGGTTCTTGTAAAATCAGTTTTTGATGCATTTGAATATGTAATGGATCACTATACTCCAGCAGGTCTTGAAGATATGGGAGAAGCAAAGGATACTTATGCAGTTATCTCTATTCAGGATACACATACTGATGGATTTGGTGTAGAGTTCACTACAAGCAAGTATTGTGAAGGTGTGCTTACTCTTCATTTTGATGACATAGTTAAAGAAGTTGAAGGGGCAGTTCTATTTAATACTGATATGGCAAATGAGATTATTGACTTCGTTGAAATGAATATGGATTGTGATACACTCCTTGTTCACTGCTATGCAGGTCAGTCACGCTCAATGGCTGTTGGCCTCTTTGTATTACATATGCTTGGACGTGATAATCAGGAAAAGTTATCAAGAATAAGTCCTAACATGTATGTATATAACAAGCTTATAGAAACATACGAAAACAGAAATAAATAAATATATTGTATCAACTGATAAAATAAAAGGTAGATTATATATGAAAATGCTTAAAAGAAACATAATGTCAGTGTTTATACTCCTTATCTTCTTTACAGTAGGAGTAGTACTGACTGTTACAAAACATAACACATTCTACGTGTTCAATTTCGGTTACATTGGTACCTCGATTGCACTTGGACTGTTTCTAATGAACATGGAATACAAACATGCAAGACGTATTGTTCAGCTTCTTGTTGGTATATATATGCTTGTTTTCCTTGGACTTATCTCCAATGAAAACATGCAGATAGAAGGATTCTGGTACTACCTTTTTACTGGTGTGTTTGAAGCAGCAACTATCCACTATGCAGTAGCAAAAATCTTTGGACCGCTGTTCTTTGGAAGAGGCTGGTGCGGATATGCATGCTGGACAGCTATGGTTCTTGATTTTCTTCCATACAAGATTCCAGAAAGTCATGAAAGAAGAAAAATCGGCTATCTGCGATATGTAACATTTGCTCTTTCTTTCATATGTGTTCTGGCACTTTTCATGATCAAGCCAGGCAATATGGCAAGAGTTATGTTCATATCATTTATTGCTGGAAATATCATCTACTATGCAGCAGGGATTTTTCTTGCATACAAGTTTAAAGACAACAGAGCGTTCTGCAAGTATCTCTGCCCTATAACTGTATTTCTTAAACCAATGTCATACTTTTCTCTAACAAGAATCAAATGTGATAAAGAGAAATGTGTCAACTGTGGTTTATGTAAAAAGGTATGTCCAATGGATGTGGATATAACGGATAACAGCAGATCCAGAAAAAACGGAACAGAATGTATTATGTGTATGGAATGCGCAAAGGCATGTCCAAAGAAAGCACTATAGAAATGAGGTAAAAGATATATGGTAAAGGTACATGAAACAGCATTTGTAGCTCCTGACGCGGATTTAATAGATAAAGTTGAAATTGGTAAAGTCTCCTCTATCTGGTATCATACAGTACTTCGTGGAGATAATGATTCAATTACAATCGGTGAAAGATCAAATGTGCAGGATAATGCAGTTATCCATTGTGGAGTAGGATTTCCTGTTACAATCGGTAATGATGTTACAATTGGTCACAGTGCAATTGTTCATGGATGCACTGTTGGAGACAACACCCTAATAGGCATGGGCTCAATTATCCTTAATGGAGTAAAAATCGGAAGTAACTGCATCATAGGTGCAGGCGCTCTTATAACTCAGGGAAAAGTTATTCCAGATGGTTCCCTTGTGCTTGGTTCTCCAGCAAAGGTTGTAAGAAGTCTTACTCCTGAAGAAATCGAAAAGAACAGAAAGAGCGCTGCAAGATACGTAGAGCTCGCAAATATGAGAAAATAGTATCAATAAATATTAAAACAAGCATATTTGGATAGTAGAAAGTGAGTAAACCACAGGTAGACTGAAGTAAACTTCTGGTCGGTTGAGTTAAAAGAAAGGTAAGGTTTATGATGAAACCATCAAAAGAAAGGAGTCAAGAAATGAAAAAGAAAACTCTTGGCATGATGATATCATCATTAAGAAAAGAAAATGGAATGACACAGCAGGACCTTGCAGACAGAATGGGAGTAACTGACAAGGCAGTATCAAAATGGGAAAGAGATCTTTCCTGCCCAGATGTAAATTCCCTCCCAAAACTTGCTGAGATATTTGAAGTAAGCGTTGATGAACTGATGCAGGTAAAGCAGGAAGCAGAGACAAGAAAGGACTATACTCCATTTATAAAGCTGGTACTTAGAGGAGTAGCTCTTGCAATGGGTGTTTCCGTTACTGTTCTTTCGATTCTGAACGAACTGGAAGTTGGTTCTGCACTCGGAATGCTTGGAATAGGACTTGCCGCACTTTCCGCAACTGCTTTTCTTCCTGAAGATGAAAAATAGAAAAGATGTATGACAATCATCATATGTCAGAAGGAGTGATAAAATGAACATACTCATATTAAACGGAAGCCCAAGGGCTAATGGTGAAACAAAGAAAATGATAAACTGCTTTACTACTGCAGCTAACAATCATAATGTTACTGTAGTAGATGTATGCAGCAAGAATATCAAAGGATGCCTTGCATGTGAATACTGTCATGAAGTAAATACACGAAAATGCATTCAGGAAGATGATATGGATGAAATCTATCCTCTTCTTGAAGAAGCTGAAATGCTTAT
>JAKSSM010000166.1 GCA_024403065.1 Clostridia bacterium
AGCCTGAAGTGTATTATAGGTATTAAGCTTAAGGAAAACCTTACCGATATTGATATCTGATAAAAGACCATTATCATAAAGAATATCAAGAATTCCGTATCCGCTTGTACCACCAGGAATTGTTACCTGAATCTGTTCTGTATTGGTCTTGTCAACAGGACCAATTCCCTTTTCATACTTGTTGAGTGCAAAAAGAAAAGCACCGCCTGCAAGACAAATAAGAATAAGGAGAACAATAACTACCTTTAAAAATTTCTTCATAATTACCTCTAAAAATAAATGGCGCCTAATTTGGCGCCATTAATCAAAAACTACTTTGCTCTACCTAAGTATTCACCTGTTCTAGTGTCGATCTGAATCTTTTCACCAGCTTCAATGAAGATAGGAACCTGTACAACAGCGCCTGTTTCAACTGTTGCAGCCTTAGTAACGTTTGTAGCTGTATTACCCTTTACACCAGGTTCAGTTTCTGTGATAACAAGGTCTACAAAGTTTTCTGGTTCTACGATGAATGGATTTCCCTGGAAGAACTTGATTGTTACTTCGTCGTTTTCTCTGATCCACTTGATAGCATCTTCAACCATGTCTTTTCCGATTGGAATCTGTTCATAAGTTTCGCCATCCATGAAGTAGTAAAGATCTCCATCAGCATATAAGTACTGCATCTTCTTAGTTTCGATGATAGCATCATCAAACTTGTCGTTTGGGTTGAATGCTTCTTCACGAGTAGCACCAGTAAGAATGTTTCTATATGTTGTTCTTACGAAGGCAGCACCCTTACCTGGCTTTACATGCTGGAAGTCAAGTACAACATGAGGTTCACCGTTCATAATAAATGTTTTGCCTTTTCTAAAATCACTAGCGTATACCATATTATCTATCTCTCTTTCTCATTAATTATTAATCTAATAATATAACAACTTATTTTAGCATATGAATATATTTGAATGCAAGAAGAATTTATTACTTGGCTGGTGTTGCAGCTTCCTGAATAATATCAATTACATCTTTCATCATTACACTGAATCTGAGTTCCGCCTGCATGTACTGTGCTGCCATTGGATCCTGCATAACAATACCGTAAAGCTGCTGCATCTGAGCATTCATATCAGCTGAAATTTCTTCTCCTGACATCTGCTTCAACTGCATTTCCATTGCCTTTTCCTGGAAATCCTTCATCATTGCTGAAAGTGAAGGATTTGAATCAAGGAGTTTCTGTGCATTTTCATAATCCTTAAATTCGTTGCTGTTCTTAATGGCTGCAGCAAGTCTGTGTGCATCATCATAAACGTTCATAATCTAAACCTCCATAAATACCGGTAAAATAATTGGTGTTCTTTTTGTTGTCTCGTAAATATAGTCACTTAAGGAGTTCTTTACTCTTGACTTTAATGTCTGTCTGTCAGTAATGCCGATAAGAAGACACTTGCTTATCGTATTTACGCATACATTTTTGATATCAGGTCCTGCGAGAACTTCATTTGTATCCTGGTCAATTACGCATGTGATAATAAGAAGACCTGCTTCAGAAAGCATCTTTCTGTCGCGAAGAACAATATTACCAACATCCCCTACTCCTAGACCATCAACAAGTATTGCATCAGCCTGAACTCTGTCCTGAAGAACTTTTGCTTTCTTTTCAGTGAGTTCAAGTAATTCTCCGTTTTCAAGTACGAAGATATTATCTTCATCCATTCCCATGGAAATGGCAAGTTTTGCATGTTCAATCTGGTGACGGATTTCACCATGTACCGGCATAAAGTATTCCGGTTTAATAAGTGAATGCATAATCTTAAGTTCTTCACTGCATGCATGTCCTGATACATGAATATCCGCAACATCTGAATATATTACGTTTGCTCCATGTCTGAAAAGTGCATTTACAACATCGTAAACTGTTCTTTCATTACCAGGAATTGGTGTAGAACTGAGAATTACAGTATCACCAATCTTGAGTTTTATCTGTCTGTGCTCATCAGTTGATATTCTGGATAAAGCACTCATTGGTTCTCCCTGAGAACCTGTTGTAATAATTACAAGCTTGGAATCTGGTATATCTCTCGTCATTGAAAGGTCAACTAGATAACCATCTTTAATCTTGAGATATCCAAGTTCAATTGCAAGATTTACAACTGTTTCCATAGAGCGGCCTGAAAATGCAACTTTTCTGCCACATTTGATGGCATTGTCAACAATTGCCTGAACTCTATGAACATTGGAAGAAAATGTGGCAATAATAATACGGCCTTTTATCTTTTTAAAGATTTCTTCCAGATTTTCTTTAACGACTTTCTCCGAGCGTGTGAATCCTGGTCTTACGGCATTAGTAGATTCACAAAGCATAAGCTTTACTCCCCTGTCACCGATTTCAGCAAGTTTATGGAAATCAAAAGCTTCTCCGTCCAATGGAGTATGGTCTATTTTAAAATCTCCAGAATGGAAAATCAGACCTACTGGTGTGTTAATGGCAAAACATAAAGAATCAGCAATAGAATGAGTAGTCCTTATTGCTTCTACCTTGAAGCATCCAAGTTTTATAGTATCACCTGGATCAAGAATTCTAAGGTCTCCCATTACATTCTGCTCTTCAAGTTTTGTTTCAATTAGCCCAAGAGTAAGTCTTGTACCATAGACAGGAATGTTGATTTCACGCAAAAGATATGGAATTGCTCCTATATGATCTTCATGTCCGTGAGATACAATCATTCCTACTATTTTGTTCTGATTTTCAATTACATAACTGAAGTCAGGGATAACTATATCTATCCCTGGCATCTCGTAATCAGGAAAAGTCATGCCGCAGTCGATAATCAGTATCTGATCATCACACTCAAGAAGAGTCATGTTCTTACCAATTTC
>JAKSSM010000167.1 GCA_024403065.1 Clostridia bacterium
GAGTTCATCAAAGATCACACGGTTTACAAGTTCAACATCACTGTCATCTGGAATAACCACATCGAAACCTCTGTCAAGGAGTCTCTTTTTGTAGAAGTCTTCTTTCATTGTGTACTTTGTTCCAAGAAGCGCAACCTTCTTTATACTGTCTCTTTCAAGAACATCCCCTGTAGCATCCGCTATATGGATAAGAGGAACATTTACCATGCTTCTAACTTCGTCATACACCTTATGCATTGTATTTGTGCAGATAAGGATAAAATCAGCACCTCCCTTTTCAAGCTTCTTTGCTGCATCTCCTAATATACCAGCAGCCTTCTCCCAGTCATTACCTGACTGGCATTTCTCTATTTCGTCGAACTCAACGCTGTAGAGTACAATCTTTGCACTGTGCAGTCCACCAAGAGTATCTCTTACATATTCATTTATTAAAGTATAGTATGGCACTGTGCTTTCAAAGCTCATGCCACCGATAAGGCCTGCTGTTTTCATTTTGTATAACCTCCATAGCATATTTATACTGATACTTTAATATTTTTATTCCGATATTTCAACATAAACTCTTCTGAACACATGTAACAAAGCAGGAATATAATTGCACTTTTCGGGTTATATATTCGATATTATAAAAATTTTTTGTATTTTTCAATATATAACTTGCTATTCTGCCTTTTTATTCATATAATATTTTTGAAATACTTAAAAGAAAGGAGATTCCGTCATGCTTACACAGTTTTCTTTTTCAAACTTCAAATCATACAGGGATGATACTGTATTCTCTTTTCAGGCTGAAGCCATTCCTGAATTCAGGGATTCCCTTCTTGATACAGATTCCGCTTCACCGCTTCTTCCAGTAAGTGTAGTATATGGCCCAAATGCAGGTGGAAAGACTAACCTTCTTCAGGCTCTTTCAGCACTCATCTTTACTGTAGTAAAACCCGTTATGGAGCTTGGAAAGAACAGAGTTCACGGCATAATTCAGCAGGATGTATCCGTTCATCCTTTTCTTCTTGACAGCGATTCCAAAAACAGACCAAGCGAGTTTGAGATATATTTCAGAACTTCCGGAAACGAATTCCGCTACTACATAGCAATTCTTGACTCAAATATTGTATCAGAACACCTGTACTGGCGTACAATCGGTGGAAAGAAAACAGGAACTGTTTTCAAGAGAGAAGGTTCTTCCATAGAACTTGGAGCAAGTATCGGAAACGGAAACATAAACAAAGATGTCAATCCAAAGATGCCATACCTTTCATTTCTTGCAATAAACTACAATATACCTTTAATTGTGCAGGCAGAAAGCTGGTTTGAATCCTGCATTACCAAAAGCTATGCCGTTCCAGATAACAGCCTTTCTGGAATTCCATCTGATCCTGAAAGAAAGAATCTGATTCTAAAGGCCCTTAATGACCTTGGTATTGATGTTACTGACTATCAGCTCAATTCTGATGGAAACAGACTCTATACGAAGCGTATTATAGACGGCGAACCCCACACACTTTCCTTTGACGAAGAGTCAGATGGAACGAGAAAGCTCCTTTCGGTGCTACCCCTTCTCATAACCGCTCTGAAGGAAGGAAGACTTGCTGTTATAGATGAGCTTGATGCTAAGCTCCATCCAAAGCTTCTGAGATATATTATATGCCTCTTCAAAAACACCCATATCAACAGAAATGGAGCACAGCTTCTTTTCACATCTCACGACATTTCAACTATGAAGAATACTGTTTTCAGAAGAGACGAAATCTGGTTCTCTGCACTTGATCAGGAACATACAAGCAGAATCTACTCTCTCTACGATATACGTAAAGAGGATGACACTCATGTAAACAATACGGCAGCCTATGACAAGCAGTACCTTGAAGGCAGATATGGAGCAGACCCATATCTCAGAAACATGCTGGATGGGAGTGTGTGGAAATGAGCCTTCATCCATTAAAACGAACCGATCTTAACAAGTCATGGAACCATGGAAGAGCTGGAACGAAGATAAAAATGGCACCTGAATACCAGCTTATCATAACAGAAGGCACGGCTACCGAACCTGCATATTTTGCTGCGGTTTCTGATATTGTAAATCGCAGTTTTCCAGATAAGATTCATGTAAAGGTAGAGGGCAAAGGGAAAAACACCCTTTCACTCCTTAATTCTGCGCTCAACTCTGTAAGACGGAACCAAAATGACATAAAGCATGTCTGGATTGTCTTTGATACAGATGACTTCTCAGTGTCCGATATAAACAGAACAGCAGACCTCTGCACTAAATATTCCTGTGAGGAAACCACATACCATGCGATCTGGTCCAATCAGTGTATTGAATTCTGGTACCTCCTGCACTTCGGATACTATCAGACCGATATTCATAGAACCAGGTATTTTGATAAACTTACATACTGGCTGAAGACTCTTGGCCAGGGAGAATATTCCAAAAACAGAACCGATATGTTTTATATCCTGAGACCATATCTGGATATCGCATTAGAAAATGCTGAGCGTCTTGAAAAGGTCAACAAAGGCCGAACTCCTGCAGAATCTGCACCAGGTACAATGGTTCATCATCTTATAAAACATTTAAGGAATTATATTATTGATAAATAGGGTAAAAGACGGGCAGCTTATAACCAAGATGCTCTTTTTTTGCCCATATCATAAAGATTTTTCTGTTCCCCGGCAAATTTCTATGTGATTACTCCAAGTGATTTTTATAACATAAGCTCAACGATAATATTTGAAAATGATTATGTCGATATTCATCTGTTCGAAAGAGATTCAAAAAATCATTTATGTAGTACTCCGAACTATATATGCGGACATAAAAAAAGATCCTTCCCCTACCGTTAACTAATCGAGTC
>JAKSSM010000168.1 GCA_024403065.1 Clostridia bacterium
AAGACACATTCTCTTATGAACCAAGCCGCTATGACATCGGAGACGGAAACGGCTCAGTATTCGATTATGTCCGCTCAACATGTTCACACGATAAATTCATCGAAGCATTGAACGCACTCGAAACACAGCTTTACTTCCCTGGAGTTCCTGAAGATATTAAAAAAGATGTAGAAACAATTGTGGAAAAGCAGTCTGCAATATTAAAGGAAAATCTTAAGGAAAAAATTGCAAACCTTGACAAAGCACAGAATGAATATAAGGAACTTCATAAGAAGTGGCTCATTGAAGCAACTGAGGCAGATCGTATTGATGAACTTCTTAAAAACTCCCTTAATGAAATTAAAGATACTTATGATAATTCCATTAAAGCAATCTATAAAGATGTGTTGGAACAGAGAAGCTATATTTCTTCATATGAAGAAAACAGTGAAGTAAGACGATTTATCTCAAATGAAGCAAAGAAAATGATTGTTTCTGAGTTATATCTTCCAAGTCGTGATGCTCAAAAAGCAATGAATTCTGAAGACTACAAGACTTACAATTCCATAGACTGGGCCAAACTTAGAAGAATCTGGGAAAAGTTTCCATCAAATGTAAATATGGATTCTTATACAACTGAATTGCTTAATAGTGTTTGTGAAGAACATAGTATTAATCAGAAAGAAGAAATTGAAAATATCAAGATTGTTGATAATACTCAAGAAACAATTTCAAATGAAACTGAACTCACTCAAGAAGACATTGATCTCTGTAAGAAGGTAATTCCACCTGCACAGTTCAAGTTCACAATGGAACTTACTGAAGGCGAAGAAGGTGAATTTTTCAAAAACAAGATGAAGGAAATCGCCGACACTTACCGCAGAATCAATACTGACCGTGAACTCATAAATAAAGATGGAACTCACCAGCTTGGATTCCGCTATTTTCTTGGTAATACAGAAATCATGCTTTCAGAAATTGATTCAGAAGGAATTGGATTCGGCTATACTATCCTTAATGGCGATCTTCAGATGTCTGAATGGGGTTCAACTTCCCTCGAAGAAATAATGAAAATTCCATACATCGAAATGGATTATCATGTTCCAGAAGGAATGACTATCGAAAGAATGTTGTATCAGGAACATCCTGAATACTTCTCGGAATATGCACCAGAAAATGATAACGATATTTCATTCGAGTACGATGAATTTACTGAAAAAGAATTCACAAACTTTGTAAAAGAATATAGTTCAACTATTGCTGTTGGAAAAGATGGAGGCGGTAACTATTTAGGTCGTATTAAATCTGGAAAAGTTCATACAGACATCCATATCAGAGATAATGGAATTTCTCTTGAACATTATTATCCAAAAGATGATTCAGATTATGGCGAGTATGAAGGAAAGAATGGAAAATTTTATTATGAGTCATATCCTGGTTTCTTATTAAGAGAAGAATCTCTTAAAGATATTGATATTTCAAATTGTACATATGATGAATTCATTTCTTTCATTTCAAAAGAATGTATCGATTCAATGAAAGATAACGAAGAAGTCTTTGAAGCTGCAAAAGGTCCTATTGTATCCTGGGAAGATATTGCTACTGAAAAAGGAAATGCCTTAAAGCCATATAACTTTTTTGTATCTGATTCCCAGAACCTGGACCTTGGATTATTCCAGGACTTTGATACAATTACAGGACTTTCTGCAGAACAGGCAGCACTTAAATATGCCGAACTGAAGGATAAAGGATTAAGTCCTTATATCGGTCTTAACATTCCTGGAGACAGAATCTTTGATGATAAAGAAGGACAGGGGGCAGGTATCTTTACAGAAATGGAAGGAACACCTTCTTTCTACATCGGCGATTCATTTGTTAAAGGCCTTAAAGTAAATGATGAACACACAAAGAATGTAATTGCAGCTTATAAAGAACTTTATGAAGCTACAAACAAATATATTCTTGGTGTAGAAAAACCATCATTTGTTTTTGAAAAGGAAGAAGAACTTAACAGACCTGCAGAACCTCTCAAAGTATACACATTCTCTCCATTTGGATATGAAGGAATGGTAGTACAGGTAGAAACAGATATAAGAAAAGGTATTCCTGCATTTGACATTGTTGGAATTGCTGATTCTGCTGTAAAAGAAACTCGTGAACGCATCCGTGCGGCTTTCTCTCGAAGTGGGCTTGAGTTCCCATCAGAAAGAGTCCTCCAGGCTCTCTCTCCTGCAGATTTAAGAAAAGATTCTCCGATGGATCTTGCAATGGCTCTTGGTATTCTTGGTACTACAAAAGCATATCCTGTAGGTGGTCCAGTACTTGCTTTAGGTGAACTTGAACTTTCTGGAAGAATCAGACCTGTTCGTGGAGCTGTTGCTGCAGTTAATAGTGCAAAAGCACTTGGTATTACTAATATCGTATGTGATCCATCAACCGCAGAACTTCTTAAGAATATTGAAGGTATTAATATTCTTTCAGCAGAAAGTCTTAAGGAAGTAGACGAAAAGCTTATGGTTGCTGAATCATTCGAAAAGACAAATGCTGTTGTTCAGGATACTGATGAAGTTCAGTTCAACGAAGAATGGATGGAAGACTATAAGGAAGCCATTGATAATCTTCCAATGGATGGTCACTTTGAAACAATCCGTGCCATTGAAATTGCTGTAGCTGGTAAACATAACATTCTTGCTACTGGAGCTCCTGGATGTGGAAAGACTCTGCTTACTCAGACTTTGATGCCAGCTTTGACACCAAAGATGACAGAAGAAGAATCCAGACAGATTACAAGAATCAATT
>JAKSSM010000169.1 GCA_024403065.1 Clostridia bacterium
TTGTTGGAACATTCAGAATGAAGCATGCGGTATGCGGATTCAATTATCACTATGGCTCAAAGGCTGCAGGCAATCCTCAGCTTCTTGAAGAAATGGGTAAAGAACTTGATTTTGAAGTAGACATGTTCGAACCTGTAATGATTAATGGTAATATCGTATCAAGTACATTCATCCGTGGCCTGATTGAAACAGGACAGGTTGACCTGTGCAGAAGATATATGGGTGAAAGATACCAGGTTAAGGGTGAAGTAGTAAAGGGCAACCAGATTGGCAGAACAATAGGATTCCCAACAGTAAATCAGTATCTTAACGAAGATATGGTATCACCATCAAACGGAGTATATGTTACAACATGTACTTTCGATAACAAGACTTATCCGTCCATCACAAATGTTGGAGTAAAGCCTACAATCGGTCAGTACAAGAAGAATGTAGAAACTCACATCTTCGACTATGCAGGAGATCTTTACGGAAAGAACGTTACTGTAGAGTTCATAAAGAAGACAAGAGACGAGCAGAAGTTTGAAAGCTTTGAAGAACTCAAGGAACAGATTGCAAAGGACTGCGTTAAGGCAAGAAAATTCCATGACATGTACGGCATAGATGTGTAAAAAGTGCTGGACAAGTAAAGTATTACATGCTAATATAAATTGTTGACAATACCTTGGCTTAGTCTTTCGGCAACTCCGACGGGGACTCGGCTAAAGGCGAATAATATAATATAAAGGAGAAAAACACTATGATTACTAAGGAACAGAAAGCAGCTATCATGAAGGAATACGCAACATGCGAAAACGACACTGGTTCACCAGAAGTACAGGTTGCAGTATTAACTTACAGAATCAACGATCTTAACGAACACTTAAAGGTTCACAAGAAGGACCACCACTCAAGAAGAGGTCTTTTAAAGATGGTTGGACAGAGAAGAAACCTTCTTGCTTATCTTAAGGAAAAGGATATCGAAAGATACAGAAGCCTTATCGCACGTTTAGGCTTAAGAAAGTAATTGAAAATACTAGCGGGGTGTTGTTTCACCTCGCTTTTATTTTATAAATTTTATTTTAAAGAGATGCCTGCCAAGTAGGTGAATGAAATTAACAGGAGGTAGTTGTTAATTATGGCAGAACAGTTATTAAGAAATCAGACTTACAGAACGTTTAAAACAGCAGTTGGCGGAAGACTTCTTCAGATGGAAATCGGAAAAGTATGCGAACTTGCAAATGGTCAGGTAATGGTAAAATACGGTGACACAGTTGTTAACGTAACAGCATGTGCATCAAAGGAACCAAGACCAGATGCAGACTTCTTCCCATTAAGCTGCGATTATGAAGAAAAGATGTATGCAGCAGGAAAGATTCCTGGTGGATTCATTAAGAGAGAAGGAAGACCTGGAGAAAAGGCTACTCTTAATTCAAGACTTATGGATAGACCTTTAAGACCTCTTTTCCCTAAGGGATTCTTCAATGACGTACAGGTAGTAGCAACAGTTATGTGTGTAGACCCTGACTGTTCACCTGAAATCGTTGCAATGATCGGTTCATCAGTAGCTCTTGCTACATCAGACATTCCTTGGGAAGGTCCTACAGCATCAGTACTTATCGGTATGGTTGACGGTGAATTCGTTGTTAACCCTACTCTTGCTCAGAGAGAAGCAAGTACAATGCACCTTGTAGTATCAGGTACTAAGGAAGCTATCATGATGGTAGAAGCTGGCGCTCAGGAAGTTCCTGAAGATGTAATGCTTGACGCTATCATGTTTGCACATGAAGAAATCAAGAAGATCATCGTATTCATCGATGAAATCATCGCTGAAATCGGAAAGCCTAAGATGGAAGTTAACCTTTACAAGGTTCCAGAAGAAATCGACCAGGCTGTAAGAGAATACGCTGAAAGCAAGATGAGAACAGCAATCCAGACTTATGACAAGCTTGAAAGACTTGAAAACATGGACGCTGTAGAAGTAGAAACTAAGGAATACTTTGCAGAAACATATCCTGAAAACGGTAAGGATATTGCAAACGTTCTTTACAACATTACAAAGGAACAGGTTAGAAGCCTTATCCTTGACGAAGGTATCAGACCTGACAACAGAAAGCTTACTGAAATCAGACCAATCTGGTGTGAAACTTCAATCCTTCCAAGAACACATGGTACTGGATTATTCACAAGAGGTCAGACTCAGGTTCTTTCAGTTACAACATTAGGAGCACTTGGTGAAGCACAGACTCTTGACGGTATCACTGAAGAAACTACAAAGAGATACATGCACCACTATAACTTCCCTCCATTCTCAGTAGGTGAAGCAGGAAGAATGAAGAGCCCAGGCAGAAGAGAAATCGGACACGGCGCTCTTGCAGAAAGAGCTCTTATCCCAGTTCTTCCAACAGAAGAAGAATTCCCATATGCAATCAGAGTCGTTTCAGAAGTTCTTTCATCAAACGGTTCAACATCAATGGGTTCAACTTGCGGTTCATGCCTTTCACTTATGGACGCAGGCGTTCCTATCAAGAAGCCAGTTGCTGGTATCGCAATGGGACTTATCGAAAGAGTTGAAGAAGATGGATCATCAAAGATCGCTATCCTTTCAGATATCCAGGGCATGGAAGACTTCCTTGGCGACATGGACTTCAAGGTAGCTGGTACTGAAGACGGTATCACTGCTATCCAGATGGATATCAAGGTTCACGGACGTTCAAGAGACATCCTTGAA
>JAKSSM010000017.1 GCA_024403065.1 Clostridia bacterium
CACTTCAGGCTGATACATATCTTTTAAGCAAATCAATGAGTCTTGAAGAAATCTTTACAATAATCAATACAAATGATTTTGAATATGTTGTAAAGGAAACATTTACTGTACCTGAAGGTCTTACAATACCTGAAGCAGCAAAGAAGATTGCTTCCCAGCTTGATGTTACAGAATCAGATCTTCTTAAGCTCTGGAGTGACAAGACATACTTGAAGGAACTTATAAACAAATATTCATGGATGAGTGATGTAATTCTTTCATCAGATGTACTTTATCCACTTGAAGGATATCTTTATCCTGATACATACATTCTTACAGGAGAAATTTCAGCTGAAAACATTACTAAGGTTATGCTTAATCAGATGGATAAGATTTTAACTGCAAGAAAAGAAAAAATTGACAAGAGTGGATTTACTGTTCATCAGCTTCTTACTCTTGCATCAGTAGTTCAGGGTGAATCAGGCGCATTTACTGATATGCCTACAATTGCAGGTGTATTCATCAATCGTATTAAGGTACCTATGAGACTTCAGAGTGATATTACAGTACTCTATGGTATTCAGAAGAAGCATGTAGATGTAACATACAGTGAAATGTATAAGGATACTCCATACAATACATATACAAGAGATGGTCTTCCAGTAGCTCCTGTATGCCTTATGTCATCATATGCTATTGATGGTGTTCTTGATTATGAAAGCCATGATTACTACTACTTCTTTGCATGTGAAGATGGTAAAGTTCTTTATGCAAGAACTCTTGCTGAACACGAGAGGAACGCTAATGAAAACTCTTGGTACTAATACAGAAAAAACCCAGAATATTACAAACCCAAAAGTAACAGACTATATTAATTCATTCTACAAACCATTAAGCCCTGAACTGATGGATTTAAGAATCAAGGCTGAAGAAGAATTTATCCCTATAATTCTAAAAGAAGCTGAAACCTATCTTACTTATGAGCTTCTCAAAAAGAAACCTAAAAGAATACTTGAAATAGGGACAGCCATTGGTTATTCAGCAATATTGTTTCACTTGAAAGAATGCCTTCAATGAGTGTTGAAGCAAAGAAGAATATAAAGAATTTTGGACTTCAGGACAGAATCAAAATATATGAAGGGGATGCAGTAGGCCTTTTAAACGACAAAACAGTCGATTTAAGCGACGATAATACGAAGTTTGATTTCCTCTTCGTTGACGCTGCAAAATCCAAATATATCGAGTTTATTGAGGGTTCACTTAAACATCTCAATAAAGATGCTGTTATTATCTGTGACAATATTCTTATGGGTGCAAGAGTTGCTTCTGATGAATATGACAGTAAACATAAACACAGAACAAACATAAGACACTGACGTGAATTCAACTAATATATATCAAATAGAGAAAGGTTTAATACTGCAATTCTTCCAATCGGTGATGGAATTACAGTTACAACATTGAAGTAATTATGAATAAAGTAGAACTGCTTGCTCCAGCTGGAGATCTTGAAAAACTCAAAATGGCCATCATATATGGTGCTGATGCTGTATATTTTGGTGGCGAAATGTTTTCCCTCCGTGCAGGAGCTGGAAATCTTACAATTCCAGAAATTAAGGAAGCACTCCAGTTTGCTCATGAAAGAGGAAAGAAGTGCTATCTTACACTCAATATCTATCCACATAACGAAGATATTGAACCATTAAAGAAATATCTTAATGATATCAAGGATCTTGATATTGATGCATATCTCTGTTCAGATCCTGGAATGATTTCAGTTTTAAAGTCTATTATACCTGATGCCTGCATTCATCTTTCAACACAGGCTAACATGACAAACTATGAAACTGCCATGTTCTGGTATAATTTTGGAATAAGAAGAATTGTTCTTGCAAGGGAACTTACTTTCAAGGAAATTCATGAAATGCTTGCAAAAGCTCCAAAGGATCTTGAATTTGAAGCGTTCATGCATGGTGCAATGTGCATAAGCTATTCAGGCAGATGTCTTCTTTCAAACTTTATGGCTGAACGTGATTCAAACCGCGGAATGTGTGCTCATCCATGCAGATGGAAATATGCTCTTGTTGAAGAAAAGAGACCTGGTGAATATTTCCCGGTTGAAGAAGATGGAAGAGGTACATATATCCTTAATTCCAGAGATCTCTGCATGATTGAACATATTCCAGAGCTTGTAGAATCTGGTATCTGTTCCTTTAAAATCGAAGGACGAATGAAGAGTTCATTCTATGTAGCAACTGTTGTTTCAGCATACAGAAAGGCAATAGACGCATATTATGCTGACCCTGAACACTATGAATTCAAGGAAGAATGGATGGATGAGCTTAAAAAAGCGTCTCACAGAGAATTCACTACAGGTTTCTATTTCAATAAGCCAACAAATAAAGATCAGAACTATCAGACATCAGCATATACTAGAGACTACACTTTTACTGGTCTTGTAAAGAGTGATTCTGATAATTTTGGATATGCTGTTGTTGAACAGAGAAACAAGATGAATATTGGAGATACCATCGAAGTAATGGGACCTGATATTGACTTCTTTACTATGGAACTCAAAGAGATGTATAATGAGGAAGGTGAGAGTATCATGTCATGTCCTCATCCACAGCAGGTATTAAAAATCAGATTTGACAGACCTGTCAAAGAAAACTATATGTTAAGAATTAAAAAGAACCCAATGGGTAAATAGGAGAAAGAAACAAAATGGACGACAAACCGAAGGGGAGTATCTTTTCAAGGATATTCTCCAGAACAAAAGAAGTAGAAGACGAAATTTCTGATGTGCTTGAAAAAGCAAATGAAGAAGATATTACTGAAGAAGGAAAGAAAATGATTCATTCCATCTTCGCCTTTGATGACAAACTCGCATATGAGATCATGACACCAAGAACCGATGTATTCATGATTGATATCGACGATGAACCATCAAAGTATCTTGATGAACTTATGAAGCTCAAGTATTCCAGAATTCCTGTTTATAGAGACGACAGTGATAACATTATAGGAATACTTCTTATAAAGGAATATCTTCTCAAGTGTTATGAAGAGAAAAAGGATTATGTTGATATCCTTCCATTACTTAAAAAACCATTTTTTGTTCCAGAAACAAAGAATATTGACACTCTTTTCTTTGATATGCAGAAGAACAAGCAGCAGATGGCTATGCTTATAGACGAGTATGGCGGATTCAGCGGTATTGTTACTATCGAAGATATTATCGAAGAGATCGTAGGGGATATTACAGACGAATTCGATGTAGAAGAAGAAATCGTTGATAAGATTGATGAAAACACATATCTTGTGGATGGAGATGTAAGTTTAACTGACCTTTCAGAAGAGTATGGCATTAATCTCGAGTCAGATAACTCAGAAACTATAGGTGGTTTCATTATTGATATCCTTGGTATAATTCCAACAGAGGAATTCATCGGAAAGACAGTATCCTTCGAAAACTACGACTTCAAGATTGTTTCAGTTTCCGAAAGACGTATTGAAAAAGTTAAGATTGTTATAAAATAAAAAAGTGGAAGAATAAATCTTCCACTTTTTCTATGTCCAAGTATATTACTTGCTTAATTCTTCATCGATTGATTTAGCAGCAGTCTTTCCAGCTCTTCAGCAACGATACAGCCCTTCTTGTTAGTTTCAAGACCTTCTGTAGTTGACTTGATGAGTGGGTTAGGAGTTGTTCCGATTGCGATGATTACACAATCACAATCGATAACGTATTCTGAACCAGGAATTTCAATTGGCTTTCTTCTTCCTGACTGATCTGGTTCACCAAGTTCCATCTTGATGCACTTGATACCATTTACGAAGTTGTTTTCATCACCAGTGATTTCAACTGGGTTGTTGAGTAACTGGAAGATGATTCCTTCTTCTTCAGCATGTTCAACTTCTTCTTTTCTAGCAGGAAGTTCATCCTTGGATCTTCTGTATACGATATATACTTCTTCAGCTCCAAGTCTCTTAGCTGATCTTGCAGCGTCCATAGCAACGTTTCCGCCACCAACTACTGCAACTCTTGTATTCTTCTTGATAGGTGTA
This sequence comes from Clostridia bacterium, assembly GCA_024403065.1. Classification (GTDB taxonomy): domain Bacteria; phylum Bacillota; class Clostridia; order Peptostreptococcales; family Anaerovoracaceae; genus JAKSSM01. The sequence continues at coordinate 4,048 of JAKSSM010000017.1, forward strand.
TCTGAATTTTCCTTATATGCCTTCATAAGGTTGATTCTTGTAAGGAATTCGTTAGCGGAATATACTCCCTTGAGGTTTTCTCCAGGAATCTTCATGAATGAAGGAAGACCAGCACCGGAACCGATGAATACTGCATCAAATCCGAATTCTTCTGTGAAGAGTTCATCAACAGCAATAGTCTTACCGATTACAACGTTAGTTTCTACCTTAACTCCTAAAGCCTTTAATCCTTCAACTTCCTTCTGTACGATAGCCTTTGGAAGACGGAATTCAGGAATACCATATACAAGTACACCACCAGCTGTATGAAGTGCTTCAAATACTGTTACATCGTAACCCTTCTTTGCAAGGTCACCAGCACATGTAAGTCCTGAAGGACCTGAACCGATAACAGCAACTTTCTTGCCATTCTTTTCTGGAACTGCTGGAGCAGCTGTTGAGTTGGCATTATGCCAGTCAGCAACGAATCTTTCAAGTCTACCGATACCTACAGGTTCTCCCTTGTTTCCTCTTACGCAGTACTTTTCGCACTGAGCTTCCTGAGGACATACTCTTCCGCATACTGCTGGAAGGGAAGATGACTGGGAAATAACTTCATAAGCACCTTCATAATCCTTTTCCTTAACCTTTGAAATAAAGCCAGGAATATTAATCTGAACAGGGCAGCCCTGAGTACATGGCTTGTTCTTGCAGTTTAAGCATCTTTCTGCTTCATCTAATGCGATTTCTTCTGTGTATCCTAAAGCAACTTCCTTGAAGTTCTTAGCTCTTTCAATTGGATCCTGTGAAGGCATTGGGTTTTTCTTTAATGACATATTTGGCATTACTTTACCTCCTTTGCGAAAAGATTACATGTTTCTTCTCTCTTCTTTAATTCAAAATCCTTATACATTGTACCTCTGCCGATTGCTTCATCGAAGTCAACCTGATATCCGTCAAAGTCTGGTCCGTCAACGCATGCAAACTTTGTTTCTCCTCCAACTGTAAGACGGCATCCACCACACATTCCAGTACCATCAACCATGATAGGTGACATACTTACGATCATTGGAATGCCAAATGGCTGAACAGTCTTTGTAACGAACTTCATCATTACGATAGGTCCGATAGTGATAACCTGATCGAACTTTTCACCTGATTCAAGAAGCTTCTTTAAAGGTTCAGTAACCATACCTTTTTCACCATATGAACCATCATCTGTGCAGAGAATCATCTTGTCTGATGCAGCCTTGAATTCTTCTTCAAGAATTACAAGATTCTTTGACTTGAAACCTACAATTGAAGTAACTTCAGTACCCTGTTCGTGTAAAGCCTTAACGATAGGGTAGGCAATTGCGTTACCTACACCACCTCCAACTACACAAACCTTCTTTAAGCCTTCAAGTTCTGAAGCCTTTCCTAAAGGTCCAACGAAGTCCTGAATATATTCGCCTTCTTCTTTGTGATTGAGTTTTTCTGTTGTGCCACCTACAACCTGGAAAATGATATCTACAGTTCCTGCTTTTCTGTCATAACCAGCAATTGTAAGAGGGATTCTTTCGCCTTCTTCATCAACTCTTAAAATGATGAACTGGCCTGCTAATGCCTTTCTTGAAACATAAGGAGCTTCAATAGACATTAATGTTACTGTTGGATTAAGCACTTGCTTTTTAACAATCTTATACAATACTTTGTCCTCCTTAATAAAATATTCGAAAATCTTAATAAATTGTATCATAAAAAATACAATTTAGAAATGATATTCGTAAAATTCCTTTGTTAACATTTTAACTCAGGAGATTGTTAATAAATTGACAAGTTATTATAGCACAAATGCCCGTATATGTGCTAATTATTCCTAAAATTATTGAAAGAAAACTGCTCTTATGGTAAAATACTCGAATGGGAAAGAATAACAGTGCAAAGTTAATAAGGTCAGTACTTGACTCACTTTTAAAAGAACCGATTGAGGGTATTGACGGAGTACATCAGGTAAAGGAAATAAAGGGAATTCTCAAAAAGAACAATCCCGAAATTACATGTGAAATCTACCTTACTGTTGATTTTGGTGTAAAGATTCCTGAAGTATCCTGGAATGTACAGACACTGGTAAAATCTATATTAAAACCTATTGATGATATGAAGGTAGGAACCATAAATATTCATATTATCGGGGTAGAGTTAAAAGAGGAAAACAATGACTAGAAAAGATGCTAGAGATTTCGCAATGGTAATGCTTTACCAGATTGATCTCAATGAACCTTTAAAAGAAAAGAACAAGAGTGAATACTTTAATGCAAAGAAGCTTGGCAATCAGCTTTCATACATTACTGAAATTTTTCACTGCTATGAAAATGAACTTGAAACAGTTGATGGCATTATCAATGAATGTGCTGACAACTGGAATACTTCAAGACTTTCAAAGATCGATCTTGCAATCTTAAGACTTGCTGTAATCGAAATCAGATATCTGGACGATGTTCCAAGAGCCGTAGCAATCAACGAAGCAGTTGAACTTGCCAAGAAATACGGCACAGATGAATCAAAGAAATTCATTAACGGTGTACTTTCAAAGGTTAAATAATGTCTGCATATTCAGTATCCATCATAAATGAATATATTTCACGTCTTATATCTACAGACCCACTTCTAGGAAATGTTTCAGTAACAGGTGAGATTTCAAATCTGAACTACCACTATACTGGGCATATCTATTTTTCTGTTACAGACAGAAATTCAACTTTAAAATGCTTTTATTCAAAATCATATAACGACAGGCTTCCATTTGTCCTTGAAGAAGGAATGGAAGTTGTTTTGAGTGGGGAAATAAATGTATATAAGAAGGGTGGATACTATTCACTTTTTGTAAAGGATGTTCAGAAAAAAAGTGAAAAAGGTAACCTTGCAGTACAGTTTGAAGAAATGAAAAAAAGGCTGGAAGCTGAAGGCCTTTTCGATCAGGCACACAAAAAACCACTACCACCATTTCCTGAAAAGATAGGAGTCGTTACTTCAAGTACAGGAGCTGCTGTAGAGGACATAAAACGCGTTATAACCGAGAAAAACAGTTATGTCGATATATTTGTTTTCCCAGTACAGGTACAGGGCGAAAACGCGAAATACAGTATTGCTCAGATGATTGATTTCATTAATAAGTCTGAAGAATATAACGATATTGATATTCTTATTGTTGGAAGAGGCGGTGGTTCGCAGGAAGAACTCTGGCCGTTCAATGAGGAGATTGTTGCACGTGCAATATACAATTCGAAAATACCTGTAATTTCTGCCGTAGGCCATGAAACTGATATTTCAATTTCTGACTTTGTAGCCGATGCCGCATGCCCAACTCCAACAAAAGCAGCTGAAACTGCTGTTCCGGACATTAAGATGATCATGAACGGTTTAGATACCATGATTTCAGATATGTCAACTGATCTTAAAGGAAGACTCAGATTCAGTGAACAGAAAATCGATAATCTGATGGAATCAATAAAAAGTGATTTCAGATATAGAATTGAAAGGTACAGTCAGACTATTGAAAAATACAGAATTGCTCTAGAAGACAACAATCCGCTTAAGGTTCTTTCAAAAGGTTACGCTGTAGTAAGAGATGAGAATAATTCTATTATAAAATCTGTTGATGATCTCAGAGATGGAAGAACAGTAAAGATAACCTTAAAAGATGGAACGGTATTACTTACTGCAAAAGATGTAAGAGGTGAACAGAATGTTTGAAGATTCAATGAAAAAGCTCGAAGAACTTTCAGAAAAGATTCGCGATGAAGAAACATCACTTGACGATGCTATGAAATGCTATGAAGAAGGCATATCAGAATATAACAAACTTAAGGAAATTATTGAAAACAAAAAGCAGAGGATAGTAGAGTACGAAAAATAAGGTGAGATTATGGACAGAACATTTGAAGAATACAAAAAAATAGTAGACGACCATCTTTTCGATTTTATTCCAAACGTTGATACAAAAAGCCTTACACTTTATGAGGCTATGAAATACAGCCTTGCAGCTGGAGGCAAAAGATTAAGACCGATTTTAACACTTGCCGCATGTGATTTCATGAATGGTGATATTTATGAAGCACTTCCATATGCATGTGCCATTGAATATATTCATACCTATTCACTTATTCATGATGATCTTCCATGTATGGACGATGATGATTTAAGACGTGGTGTTCCAACAAACCATAAGGTTTATGGTGAAGCAATTGCACTTCTTGCTGGAGATGGACTTCTTACATCAGCATTTGAAGCCATTCATAAAGACCAGATGCTGTATTTTGATGATCCGAAAAGACTCATTGCCAGAGTAAAGGCAGGATACACAATTTCAAATGGCGCTGGAGTTAAAGGCATGGTTGCCGGTCAGATATGCGACATAGAAGGTGAGACAAAAAAATATTCAAATACAATGCTTGAATATCTTCATCTGAATAAAACAGGTGCTCTTATAAAATCATCAATAAGAGCAGGTCTATATATTGGAAATGCCGACAGTGATACTATTTCAAGATTTGACAAGTATTCTGAAGCACTTGGACTTGCTTTCCAGATTCAGGATGACATCCTTGATGTTACAGGTTCAGTCGAAGAACTTGGAAAAGATGTAAATGCTGATGAACGAAGCAACAAGAATTCATTCGTATCAGTAAATGGCCTTGATAAGGCAAAAAAGAGACTTAATGAACTTACTGAAGATGCAATCAGTGCACTTTCAGTTTATTATGACAATGCTGAGTTCTTCACAAAACTCGCACTTGATTTAAAAAACAGAAACAAATAATGAAACAGCTTAATGAATACAATTTCCCTGAAGATCTCAAGAATATGTCCTATGAGGAACTCGACAGTCTTTCTGAAATGATAAGAACCTTTCTTATAGAAAAGGTATCTGAAAAAGGCGGACATCTTGCATCAAATCTGGGAGTTGTTGAACTTACAATTGCATTACATAAAGTTTTTGAATCTCCTGTAGACAAAATCATTTTTGACGTTGGAGATCAGACCTATGATCATAAGTTACTTACAGGTAGACTCAATGATTTTGACACACTTAGAGAATACAACGGATTAAGTGGTTTCCCAAAGAGAAGAGAGTCAGAACATGATCATTTTGATACAGGTCACAGTTCCACTTCTTTATCTTTTGCCTATGGCATGTCAAAGGCAAGAGACCTTAAAGGAGACAGTTACTCCATCGTTCCTGTAATTGGTGACGGTTCTCTTACTGGTGGTGAGGCATTTGAAGCCTTGAACAATATTGGACTTAACAAAACCAATATTATTATGGTCCTAAATGACAACGGCATTTCTATTTCAAAGAATGTCGGAAGTCTTCCAAAACACTTAAGTAAACTGAGAACATCCAAAAATTACCTGAGTGCCAAATCCTTTGTTAAAAACAACCTTGCAAATATTCCTGGTGTAGGGAAAGCCATTTTCAATGGTTTAAGAAGTATCAAAAACAACATCAAATACCAGATTCTTAAGGATGAAGGAGACCTGTTTGAACAGCTTGGTGTAACATACCTTGGACCAGTTGATGGTCATAATATCGAGGATCTTGTTACAACATTTGAAATGGCAAAAAAACTGAACGAGCCTGTTCTTGTTCATGTAATCACAAAAAAGGGAAAAGGCTACAGTTTTGCAGAAAATGATCCTTCAAAATTCCATGGCATATCACCATTTGATATTTCTACAGGAGAAGTACTGAATAAAAGTACAAAACCTTCATATTCAGCTGTTGCAGGTTCAATGGTGACTTCTCTTGCTGAAGAAAAGAATGATATAGTTGCAGTGACTGCAGCTATGGGAGATGCTGTTGGTTTAAAGGATTTCTCAATTAAAATGAAGAACAGGTATTTTGATGTAGGAATTGCAGAGCAGCATGCGGTAACATTCTCAGCTGGTCTAGCACAGTCAGGACTTAAACCATATGTATTTATCTATTCATCATTCCTTCAGAGGGCATATGACCAGATAATTGAAGATGTCTGTCTTCAGAATCTTCCTGTTACATTTATGGTAGATCGTGCAGGTGTTGTCGGACAGGATGGAGAAACTCATCATGGTATATTTGATCTGTCATATTTTTCATCTATGCCAAATATGACAGTATTTACACCATATGACGAAAACACATTGAATGAAGCAGTAAAATGCGCATACGAATTAAATGGTCCGGCTGCAATCAGATACCCAAGAGGTGAATGCGGTGTTCTTGAACCTGAGGAGCATATTGATAATCCAGATGTTCTAATCCTTGGATGCGGAAAAATGGCTGAAAAGGCAAAGGAAGTCTCAATGATATTAAGAGATAAGGGAATTAAAGCTGATGCGGAATTCATTTCCTGCATTAAACCGTTAACTCTACCTGAAATATCAGGGGAAAAGATTATCTGTACTCTTGAAGATAATGTACTGTCAGGTGGATTCTCTGATTCAGTAAACAGAAAATTTGTTAACAGTGATGTAACCATTCTTAATTTCGGATGGCCTGATAGATTTATTGAACATGGAAAAGTCAGTGAACTTGAAGAAAAGTATGGACTTACTGCAGAAAGAATAACAGAAAAGGTATTGGAATATATTTAACTATGAAAGAACGATTAGATGTTTTACTTGTAGAAAAAGGATTTTTTCAGTCAAGAGAAAAGGCAAAAGCCTCAATCATGGCAGGAATTGTATATGTAGATGGTCAGAAGTCAGATAAAGCCGGTAATATGATTGATACTGATTCAGTAATTACTGTAAAAGAAGATATCTGTCCATATGTAAGCCGTGGAGGCCTTAAGCTTGAGAAATCAATGAAACTCTGGCCAATAGATCTCAAGGATAAGGTATGCATGGATATAGGGGCGTCAACTGGCGGATTTACTGACTGCATGCTTAAAAACGGCGCATCAAAGGTATATGCTGTTGATGTTGGCTATGGCCAGCTTGACTACAAACTCAGAATTGACGAACGCGTAATCAATATGGAAAAGACAAATATCAGATATATTGATTTCGGTCTTATTAAAGATCCGATTGATTTCATTTCTATTGATGTTTCTTTCATATCACTTAAACTTGTACTCCCTGTAGCATCAAAACTTCTTACTGAAAATGGTGAACTTGTAGCTCTTGTAAAACCACAGTTTGAAGCAGGAAAATCGCAGGTTGGAAAGAACGGAATCGTAAGAGATATTGCAGTGCACAGAGAAGTTCTTAATAATGCTGTATCTTTTGCACATGACAATGGCTTTGCCGTTTCTGGACTCACATTTTCACCTGTAAAGGGTGCAAAAGGTAACATTGAATATCTTATGTATTTAAGTAAAAAAGGCGCTGAAATCGAAGATTCTGTCCTCGACAGCGTAATTGACGAATCACATTCAGAACTGGATAAGTAGGTATAAAATGGCAGAATTATCTCCAATGATGAAACAGTATATGGAAATAAAGGAGTCCTATCAGGATTGTATCCTTTTCTTCAGACTCGGTGACTTCTACGAGATGTTTTTTGATGACGCAATCAAGGCCTCAAAAGAACTTGAACTCGTACTTACAGGAAGAAACTGCGGTCAGGAAGAAAAAGCTCCAATGTGTGGAATTCCTTTCCATGCTGCAGACTCATACATTCAGCGACTTGTTGAAAAAGGATACAAGGTTGCAATCTGTGAGCAGGTTGAAGATCCAGCACTTGCGAAGAACATTGTAAAAAGGGAAGTAATTCAGATTGTTACACCTGGTACACTTGTAAAATCTGAAATGCTCAAGGAAAACGAGAACAACTATATCTGTTCAGTTTTTCTTAATGGCAATACTTTAGGTTTCTCATATTCAGATATTTCCACAGGTGAGCTCAATATTACAGAATATGAAGGAACAGATTCATATGAAGTGCTTCTTAATGAACTTGTAAAGGTTAAACCAAGCGAAATCATTGTTTCAGAATCATTTAAGGACTGCTATGGTACTTCAGAAATCAAGGCATTTACTGATGGATATATAAATGTACTTGCGGACTCATACTTCAGCAAAGCTGCTTCAGTTGAAGTCATTAAATCACAGTTCAGTGTCATTGGTATGACTCCACTTGGTCTAGAAGATAGAGACGAACTCATTGCTTCACTTGGAGCACTTTTATCATATCTCATTGAAACACAGAAAAAAGCAATCTCACAGATAACTCATTTCAGCTATTATGAAATCGGTTCTCATATGAGTATTGATAAATCCACTTTAAGAAATCTTGAAATAACGGAATCCATATATGGCAAGAGCAATCAGGGAACACTGTTAAGCATACTTGACAAAACTCATACTGCAATGGGTGCAAGACTATTAAAAAAATGGCTTAAAGAACCGCTTAATGTGGAATCTGAAATCATCAGAAGACTTGATGGTGTAACTGAACTATACAGCAATATTCTTCTAAGAAACAACATTAAGGAATATCTTAAAAAGATCTATGACTTTGAAAGAATAATCGGAAGAATTGCATCCGGAAACGCAAATGCAAGAGATATGATTGCCTTGAAGCAGTCACTTTCAGTTCTTCCAGATATAAAGTATGAACTTTCTGGATGTGAATCAGAAATTCTTACTGATATCAATAACAACATAAATGACCTTAAAGATATTTGTGACCTTATTGAAAAAGCTATTGTGGAAGATCCGCCATTTACTGTTAAAGAAGGAAAAATCATCAAGCATGGCTATTCAGAAGAACTTGACAATATCAAGTTTTCCATAAAAGACGGCAAGACATGGATTTCAAATCTTGAACAGGTTGAAAAGGAAAAGACAGGAATCAGAACACTTAAAGTAGGTTTCAACAAGGTTTTCGGATACTATATCGAAGTATCCAATTCATTCAAGGACCAGGTCCCAGAGAATTATATTAGAAAACAGACTCTTGTAAATGGAGAAAGATTCATTACTCCTGAACTTAAGGAAATGGAAAATCTCGTTCTCAATGCAGAATTCAAGATTAATGATCTGGAATACAGACTGTTTACTGAAATAAGAGAAACAATAAAAAAGAATACTGATATAATCCAGAATACTTCCAGATATATTTCAATGCTTGACTGTCTTACAAGTTTCGCACATGTAAGCGACAGACTTGGTTATGTCAGACCTGAAATCAACAGCTCATACGATATTGAAATAGTAAAGGGAAGACACCCTGTAATTGAACAGACTGTAAAGAACGGTATCTTCGTATCAAATGATGTTTACCTTGACAACAGCAAACAGTCACTTCTTTTAATTACTGGTCCAAATATGGCTGGTAAATCCACATATATGAGACAGACTGCTCTAATTGTACTTATGGCTCAGGCTGGTTGTTATGTTCCATGTGAAAGCGCAAAGATTGGTATCGTAGACAGAATCTTTACAAGAATCGGTGCTTCAGACAATCTTTCTCAGGGTGAATCAACATTCTATGTGGAAATGAGTGAACTCTCATACATTTTAAGTTCAGCTAAAGAAAGAAGCCTTATTATACTCGACGAAATCGGTCGTGGAACATCAACATATGACGGTCTTTCAATTGCATGGGCTACAGTCGAATATCTCTGTAACAAGAGCACACATATAAGAACGTTATTTGCAACACACTACCATGAACTTACAGTTCTTGAAGATGAAATAGAAGGTGTAAGAAACCTTAATGTTGATGTTTCAGATGACAATGGAAATATCGTATTCCTTCACAAGATTGTTCCTGGTGCAACTTCAAGATCCTATGGTATCCATGTTGCTAAACTGGCTGGTGTTCCTAAAACATTACTTAGAAATGCTGAATCAAAGCTTAAGCAACTGGAAAACAGCAGTTCAGGTATCAAGATAGTTAAACAGAATGAACCACAGATTCAGCTTGGATTCTTTGATCTTACCCCTGATCCAATCATTGCAAGATTAAGAAGTCTTGACCTGATGGAAGTTACACCATCTCAGGCAATCAAGATACTCGAAGAACTTAAAGACAACTTATGATAAAAGTATTAGACAAACAGATAACTGATAAAATTGCTGCAGGTGAAGTAATTGAAAGACCTGTATCAATTGTAAAGGAACTGATTGAAAACTCCATAGACGCAGGTGCTACAAAGATTACTGTAGAGATACTCAATGGTGGAAAATCATATATCAGAGTTACTGATAATGGCCATGGCATTCCAAAAGATGAGGTAGAAACAGCATTCCTTAGACACGCAACATCTAAAATCAATGATGTAAAAGACCTGGATTCATTATATACACTTGGTTTCCGTGGTGAAGCACTTGCATCAATTGCTGCTGTTACAAGAACAGAAATCATTACAAAAACAAAAGAACAGAAAGTCGCAAAAAGGGTAGAAATACACGGAAGTAATGTTATTTCATCTGAAGAAATCGGTTCAGAAGATGGTACAACTATAATTATCCGTGATCTTTTCTATAATACTCCTGCAAGACTTAAGTTTATGAAAGGGGATAATACTGAAAGTGTTCAGATTATTGATCTTTTATCTGAAATTGCTTTAGCATACAAGGATATTCAGATACGTTTCATAAACAATCACAGTGTTGTATTTTCAACACTTGGAGATGGAAACAGACTGAATACTATCATGAGAGTATTCAGGGATGTAGATACTAAATCACTTGTTCCAGTTGATACTGATATAAACGGAATCCACATAGAAGGTTATGTTTCTAATCCAAAAGTAAGCAGAAACAACAGAAAAACACAGATATTCTTTGTAAATGGACGTGTAATTGATTCAAAAGTAATTCAGAAGGGAATTGATCTTGGATACCGAGAACGATTATTTGAAGGCAGATATCCAATCTGTTTCCTGTTTTTAACAACTGATCCAGGAACAATCGATGTAAACATTCATCCAAATAAAAAAGAAGTCAGATTTGATGATGAATCTGTCGTTATTGAAGCAGTAAGACAGGGAATTCTTTCAGCTCTTGAAACGAAGAAAGCAATTCCTGAAGTCGGAAAACTTTTCAGAGATGAAAATAACGAAAATAAAGAAGTAGTCAAACAGGTTGACATAAAGTCGTTCCTGTCAACATTAGAGGATAAAGTATCAGAACACGAGGAAATTATGGCTGAAGAAGCAGTTCAAGAAGTAATTCCTCACTTTAATGCTGTAACTGTTCCTGAAAAAAAGATTATTGAACTTAAGTCACCACTATTAAGACCGTTTGAATTTGATGATCTTAAAATCAAAGGGGCAATTTTTGATACATATATAGAAGCAACTGATGAAAATACATTCTATCTCATAGATCAGCATGCCGCTCAGGAGCGTATATTCTATGAAAAGCTTGTTTCTTCATATGACAGTGAAAAGAAAGACCGTCAGCAAATGCTTTTCCCGCTTATTATAAATGTATCACTTTCCAATGCAGAAAATGAAAGCAGATGGCTTGAGCCACTTTCAGAAATGGGTTTTTCAATCAGTGAATTCGGCAATGGAACTTATCGTATTTCTGAAATTCCTATGTTTATGGAACTTTCCGAAGCCGAAGATTTCATAAATACATTCATAGATAATGCAGCAGTTAACAATGATATGAAAAATACTGTTGTAATAGATAAACTGATAATGATGTCATGTAAAGCTGCAATCAAAGCTCATGACAGACTCTCCCTTGAGGAAATGCAGGCACTGATTAATGATCTGAAACTGTGCAGAAATCCATATTCCTGTCCTCATGGAAGACCTACAGTAATCCGATTTACTCAATATGAAATAGAAAGAATGTTTAAACGTGCATAATGAATAGAGTTATTGTTCTGGTTGGTCCAACAGCCGTAGGAAAAACTGAATATTCTCTTGAGATTGCAAAGAGATACAATGGAGAAATCGTTTCCTGTGATTCTATGCAGTTATATAAGTTCATGAGTATCGGTTCTGCAAAACCAACTGAAGAAGAACTTGGTACAGTTCCGCATCATCTTGTTGATTTCTTTGATCCACGTGATGAATTTTCTGTTTCTATCTATTCAGATATGGCAAGGAAAGCGATTAAGGATATTCTTTCAAGAGGTAAAACACCTGTTATTTCTGGTGGAACCGGACTGTATCTCAATTCAATTCTTTATGAAATGGACTTTTCCAACAAGGATAAAGACCAGGATTTGAGAGACGAACTTGAAACACTGTCAAATGAAGAACTTATGGAAAGACTTACTTCAATCGATAGTGAATCAGCAGCAAGAATACACATAAACAACAGAAAGAAACTTATCAGAGCAATCGAAGCAGAAGGTCTTTCTGATTTCAGTGCACTTGATAACAGAAATCCAGATATTTCTCCAGTACTTATTGCTTTAACAAGGGACCGCGATGAACTCTATGACAGAATCAACAGAAGAGTTGATCTTATGGTGGAGAGTGGTCTATTTGATGAAGTAAAAAGCCTTATGGAATTAGGACTTCAGGTTTCAGATATATCTATGAAAGGTATCGGATACAAGGAAGTTATAGATTGCATAAACGGTAATTCAACTATTGAAGATGCTGTTGATACAATTAAGAAAAATACAAGACACTATGCAAAAAGACAGATTACCTGGTTCAAACGATATAGTGATATGAACTGGGTAAACATATCAGAATTTAGTTCGAAGGATGATGTATTAAAACATATTTTTGATATTATAGACGGATTTAATGGCTAGAGAAAAAGAGATAAAAATCCATAACAAGACTGACAAACCTGATAATGTAGTAAAGAAAGAAAATGACATTTATCTCGAATGTGAAAAGATTGAAAGTGAACTTCCAAGATACCTCAGGTCATATTTTTCATATCTAAAGGGTAATGTTCTTCCTATGACAAGACTTGCATATCTTCATGATATAAAATTCTTCTTTCAGTATCTGATTGATGAAACTGATATAACAGGAGCTTCAGAAACAAGAAAGATTTCAGAAGAAGATCTGAATGAAGTGACTGCGGTTGATGTTAACATGTTCATTGACTATTGCAGAAAGTACAAAGTTGAAAAGGATGATGTTACATATATCTATGAGAATGCAAACAAATCTCTTGCAAGAAAGAAATCATCTATTTCAGTTCTTTTCAAACAGCTCTATAGAGATGGCATAGTAAAAAAGAATATAACTGACGGCTTTGACCCTATTCGTGTACCTAAAGTTGGCGAACGTGAAATCAAAGCGCTGCAGGATGATGAAGTTATGATTATGCTTGATGCTGTATCTTCAGGCGATGGTCTTACTGACCATGAAAAGAAATACTGGGAGAAAACAAAACTTCGAGATAAAGCAATACTTGTTCTTTTTCTTACTTACGGTTTAAGACTGTCTGAACTTCAGCAGCTTAATGTAAGTTCATTCAACTTTAACCGTGGTGAATTCAAAATATACAGAAAACGTGGAAAAGAAGCTATTATGCCTTTAAACAAATCTGCTACTACTGTAATCAATGACTACGTTAAGCAGGAAAGAGCAAAGGATGATCAGCTTACTGAAGAAAATCAGGACGCACTTTTCCTTTCACTTCAGGGAAAGCGAATGACAGAGCGTCAGATAAGAGAGTTAGTTAAAAAGTATTCATCCATTGCCATGAATACAACAAGAAGAATGGGTTACAGTCCACATAAGTTAAGAGCAACAGCAGCTACAAGTCTTATTGGACGTGGCAATTCCATATTTGATGTTGCAGCTC
>JAKSSM010000170.1 GCA_024403065.1 Clostridia bacterium
AGATGCTGCCTTGACAACCAGACGGATTGCTTTTGCAATACGTCCCTGCTTGCCTATAACTTTGCCCATATCGTCAGTGGCAACTTTTAACTTAACAATAGTTCCATCTGCTGTCTCAGTAGATGTAACAACAACCTGGTCGGGATTATTGACAAGTGACTTGGCGATTGTTTCAACCAACTTAGTCATTTTATTCCCTTTCTGGATTATTCAATAATTCCGGAAACCTTAAATAACTTCTTTACTGTTTCTGATGGCTGTGCACCATTTTCTAACCACTTCTTTGCCTTTTCAGCGTCGATCTTGATGTCCTTTGGTTCAGTCATTGGGTTATAGTAACCGATTTCTTCGATGAACTTTCCGTCTCTTGGTGCTCTCTGGTCAGCAACTACTACTCTGTAGAAAGGATGCTTGTGTGCTCCCATTCTTCTTAATCTGATTTTTACCATTTTTGTTCCTCCTATTAAAACACACCTCTAAATTTATTACCTTTCATAAAGTTCGGATTATTAAACTGCTTCATCAGTTTCTTTGTCTCCTCATACTTTTTGATCAAACTGTTAACCTTTGATACAGGCTGTCCGCATCCTGCTGCAATTCTTTTTCTTCTTGAAGCGTTGAGCACTGATGGGTTTCTTCTTTCCTCAAGAGTCATGGAATAGATGATTGCTCTCATCTGAGCAAATTCCTTTTCTCCTTTGGCTATATCTGCATCACTTACCTTGTTTCTGTTCATTCCTGGCATCATATCAAGGATTTTACCAAGTCCACCCATATTCTGGACTTCTCCCATCTGATCAAGGAAATCTTCAAGTGTAAATTCGTTCTTTCTTAATTTCTTTTCAAGCTTCTTTGCTTTTTCTTCGTCGTATGTTTCCTGAGCCTTTTCAATCAGTGAAAGCATATCACCCATACCAAGGATACGGGATGCCATACGTTCAGGATGGAAAGGTTCAAGTGCATCCATCTTTTCACCAGTACCCATGAACTTGATTGGCTTTCCAGTTACCTTCTTTACAGAAAGAGCAGCACCGCCTCTGGAGTCACCATCGAGCTTTGTCATGATAATACCATCAACACCAAGCTTGTCACTGAATCCCTGAGCAACATTTACTGCATCCTGACCTGTAAGAGCATCAACTACAAGAAGAATTTCATGTGGCTTTACAGCCTTCTTTACTCTTACGAGTTCTTCCATGAGGTCTTCATCAATCTGAAGACGACCGGCAGTATCGACAATCAGTGTATCATAGCCACGCTTTTCAGCTTCTTTCTTTGCTTCAAGTGCAATATCTTCAGCAATTCTTGATTCTCTGTCGATATATACTGGACAGTCAACCTGCTTTGCTACAACTTCAAGCTGATTGATTGCCGCAGGTCTGTAGATGTCACATGCTGCGAAATATGGCTTTTTACCCTGCTTTTTAAGGTATTTTGCAAGCTTACCTGCAGTTGTTGTCTTACCAGTACCCTGGAGACCTACAAGCATATATGTAGTGAAACCTGAAGGTGAAAAAGTAAGCTTTGAATTTGTTCCACCAAGAAGCTTTACAAGTTCATCGTTTACGATTTTTATAACCTGCTGCCCTGGAGTAAGACTGTTAAGTACATCTTCACCAAGTGCTTTTTCCTTTACTGATGCAACGAATTCCTTTACAACCTTGAAGTTAACGTCTGCTTCAAGAAGAGCAAGCTTAACTTCTCTTAAGGCTGTATCAATATCCTGTTCAGTAAGGACACCCTTACCTCTAAGTTTCTTAAATGTATTCTGAAGTTTTTCGGATAAACCCTCAAATGCCATTCTAATCCTCTATCTTGTTTAATATATTCTTGATCTCTTCAACCTTTTCCTTAAGTTCATCATTTAAAGAAAGTGAATCAAGTCTGTTTCTCACTTCTTCTATTACTGAACCTGTATTAAGGAACTTTGATACAAGACCAAGTTTTTCTTCATAGGAATAAAGAAGTTTTTCACTCTTTTTAAGAGCTTCGTGAACTCCCTGCTTGGTAATTCCAAGCTCTGATGAAATCTCAACTATGGAATAGTTTTCCTCATGATACAGTTCCATGATTTCCTTCTGGCGTTCTGTAAGAAGCTCACCATAGAAATCATACAACAGACTAACTTGTAAAACATCATCAAAGTTTGTAAAACTCATAATCCACCTAGTCAAGTAAATCAATTTACCTTGTGTATTATATATCCCAAACAAAAAGAAGTCAAGCATTTTTCTTGACTTCTTTTCATTTCTTTAGACATTTCTTTTACCTTTCATAATCCTCTCAAGAAACTCCTTCTTGGTCCTGTTGAAATTGTCTCTTCCAACAGCCAGACCCTCGCCATTTGTGAAATGAATACTCTGATTTGCAAAACCTCTGATCTTATCCATATTGATATATGTGTACTTGAGACATGCATAGAACCTGTCATCCAGATATGGAATCACTTCTCTGATTTTCTCATACTGCACATATTCTCTTTCATGGGTTACAATCTTCAGTTTACGTCTCTGCTGAGTAATATACAGTACTTCTGATACTGGAATTCTGCATACTTCTTTCTGATTTCTAAAAGGAATAAACTGTTCCATATACTTCCCTCCTTTTACATATATTTTCGCATATATACATGAAGAAAAATGTCACAAGGTGTGACATTATGTCACAGTTACTCCTGATTGTTACATAAAAATACTCCCGG
>JAKSSM010000171.1 GCA_024403065.1 Clostridia bacterium
ATTCCTGCATTACATCACCAAGCTGTCCAGTAAGCTGAATCTGACCGGTTCCAGGCATAATCTGTGTTTCAACAAAGAGAGTATCTCCACCTACTTCAGTCCATGCCATTCCTGTTACTACACCAACTTCACTTGTACCATTTACCTTGTCATAGAAATATTTCTTCTTTCCAAGGTATGATTCGAGCTGCGCAGGAGTAATTCTGAAGTTTGTTCCCTTCTTTGTCACAATCTTTCTTGCAACCTTTCTTGCAAGTGAACCGATTTCTCTTTCCAGGTTTCTAACTCCGGACTCTCTTGTATAGTAGTTGATGAGGTCTCTTAAAGCCTTTTCAGAAATTGAGAAATTCTTTGCCTTTAAACCATTTTCCTTGATCTGCTTTGGAAGAAGATAACGTGTTGCAATTTCAACCTTTTCTTCTTCTGTATATCCTGAAAGCTGAATCAGTTCCATTCTGTCAAGAAGTGGTCTTGGAATAGTTTCAGTTGAGTTCGCAGTTGTAATAAACATTACATTTGAAAGATCAAATGGAACATCAAGATAGTGGTCAACGAAATCCTTGTTCTGTTCAGGATCAAGTACTTCAAGAAGAGCATCTGATGGGTCACCCTTGAAGTCAGCACCGATTTTATCCACTTCGTCAAAAAGGAATACCGGATTGTTTGTTCCTGCTTCTCTTATGAGTGAAATAACACGGCCTGGAATAGAACCGATATATGTTCTTCTGTGACCTCTGATTTCAGCCTCATCTCTTACACCACCAAGGGACATTCTTACAAATTCTCTTCCAGTTGCATGAGCAATGGATTTTGCAATAGATGTCTTACCAACTCCTGGAGGGCCTACAAGACAGATGATAGGTCCTTTGATTCTCTTTGAAAGATGGATAACTGCAAGATATTCAAGAATTCTTTCCTTTACTCTCTCAAGACCAAAGTGTTCATCATCAAGAATCTTTTCAGCTTTTTTGAGATCCTGGTTAAGCTTTGAAGACTTGTGCCATGGAAGGTCAAGTACTGTTTCAATGTAATTTCTTGAAACAGCGGCATCTGGTGATGATGGTGAAGACTTTGAAAATCTGGAGATTTCTGTTGCAATCTTCTTTTCAGTCTTTTCATCAAGTTTGAGTTCCTTTAAGGTTTCATTCCACTTGAGAACTTCAGAAGCCTGTTCTTCTCCGAAACCGAGTTCTTCCTGAATAGCCTTCATCTGTTCTTTAAGAATGTATTCTCTCTGGTTTTCCTTTAAAGCCTTCTGTACCTTTTCTTCGATCTGCTGTTCAAGCATAAGAACCTGATTTTCAGCAGCAATAATACCATTAAGAACTTCAAGTCTTTCCTTTACATTAATTGCTTCAAGTACTTTCTGTTTTTCATTGACATCAACATCAAGCTGCATACATACTGTATCGCAGAGAATGTCGAGATCATCAATCTGATCAAGAACATCTCTTGATTCTTTCTTCATATCAGGATTGATGTCTACATACATGTCGAATGAGCTTAATACAGCACGTGAAAGTGCTTTAAGTTCAATATCATCCTTGTCATATTCTTCAGTTTCAATTTCCATACATTCAACAGAAACAAATGGTTCCTCCTGAACGTATGAAAGGATTTCAGCACGGTAAAGGCCATCAACAAGTACTCTTACCGCATCACCCTGGATTTTAAGCATCTGCTTTACTTTAACTACTGTTCCAGTGTGATAGTAGTCATCAGCTGTTGGAATGAGCACAGCATCATCTTTCTGAGGTGCAAGGAAAAGAAGCTTGTCTTCTTTCATCGCAGTCTCCAATGCCTTGACTGATTTCTCTCTGCCTATATCAAAATGTAAAATTGATCTTGGAAATACTGTCAGACCTCTTAAGGGAATAAGAGGGATAACACGTTTTTCAGCCATAAATCATCCTCCGTTATCTATATGAAGATAGCCTAGTTTAATCCTAGGCTATATCAATGCAATATTAATCATTTGTTACAAGAACAGGCTCAGCGTCATTGAGCACAACGTCCTTTGTGATGATAACCTTCTTAATATCTTTTCTTGAAGGAATATCATACATGATGTCAGTCATAATGTTTTCAAGAATGCTTCTTAAGCCTCTTGCACCTGTCTTTCTGGAAATGGCCTTGTCAGCGATAGCACTGATGGCATCATCTTCAATTACAAGTTCAACATCATCATAACTGAACAGTTTCTGGTACTGTTTGAGAAGTGAGTTCTTCGGTTCCTTGATTATCCTTACAAGAGCATCTCTTGATAATGCGTCAAGTGTTACAATAACAGGAAGACGTCCGATAAATTCAGGAATAAGGCCGAACTTAAGAAGGTCAGCAGGTTCAACCTTGTCTAACACATTCTTTTCTTCCTCTTCGGTTGCAGCAAAGCTGGAATTGAAACCGATAACCTTTTCGTTTGTTCTTCTCTTGATAATCTTTTCGAGACCATCAAAAGCACCTCCACAGATGAAAAGTACATTAGTTGTATCAAACTGAATGAATTCCTGCTGTGGATGCTTTCTTCCGCCCTGTGGTGGAACATTTGCAACTGTTCCTTCAAGAATCTTTAAAAGTGCCTGCTGCACTCCTTCTCCGGATACATCTCTTGTAATAGAAGGGTTCTCTGAACGTCTTGAAATCTTATCGATTTCGTCAACATAGATAATTCCCTTCTGTGCTTT
>JAKSSM010000172.1 GCA_024403065.1 Clostridia bacterium
TCCATACAATGCAGTAATAGTGGATGAGGCATCCATGATGGACCTGCTTCTTACTGAAGCCCTTTTAAGAGCTTTAAAGCCAGGTACAAGACTGATTTTTGTGGGTGACAGGGATCAGCTTCCATCAGTTGGTGCAGGAAATGTTCTTTCAGATATGATTGAAAGCGAATATTTCCAGGTAACAAAACTCAACAGAATCTACCGTCAGGGAAGTGACAGTGAAATCATATCCAATGCCCATAGAGTGAACAAAGGTGAATATCCTGGATATGAAGAGGTTAAAGGTGACAGTGTACCTGAAAGTGACTTCCTCCTCTATAGACTTGATAAACAGGATGATATTGCAAATATGATTCTTGATGTTTCATCCCATTTTGATTCCAATGATGTGCAGGTGCTTACACCAGTAAAAAAAGGAAAGCTTGGTACAGCTGAGCTTAATGACAGACTTCATGAAATATTCAATCCAAAGACAGAGGAAAAGGATGAAATTCCATTCGGAAAGAAATATTTCAGAGTGGGAGACCGTGTCATGCAGATAAAGAACAACTACAGGATTTTGTATATGGCATTTGCAGATTCATCATTTGCACTTTCCAATAATCCTCTTCAGTCACTGGCACTTAAAGACATTGCTGAAAACCGTGAGGTGAGAGAAGGTCAGGGAGTATTCAATGGTGAGATTGGTATAGTTACTGCAGTGGATAAGAAAAAAAGATCTGTTACAGTAATCTATGATAATGAAAGATATGTAGAGTATGAATATACGGACCTTGATGAAATTGAGCATGCCTATGCCATTACAATCCATAAATCCCAGGGATCAGAATTCCCTGTAGTAGTAATTCCTATGTCCTGGTTCCCACCAGTGATTTCAACAAGAAGCCTTATATATACCGGAATTACACGTGGCAAGGAAAAGGTAATGATTGTAGGTAATCCTGAATATATGAATGCCATGGTAGACAACAACGAATCAGGCAGAAGAAACTCCGGCTTAAGATACCGTTTGAGTTCGCTGCTTTTTGGAGTATAGCCTATGTATTACGCAGAACCCAATATGAAATGGGCAGAGAAAATTGATAAAGCAGTAGACTTTCTTTTTCCCATGAATACATATTGCATTCTCTGCGGGAAATATGTCGATAAAAGCGTAAAATATGTCATGTGTGACAGCTGTATGGAAAAGGTAGGCTTCGGTTTTGTTGAGATTGATCTTGAGACTGAAGAACGTGAAGAGGGAAGAACAAGGGTACTTGACTCTGCTCTTTCGTGCATGAGTTACGGTCTTTACGAGAAAAATATCGGTCTGTCACTTAAAAACAGAAAGGCAACATACATTGCAAGAATAATTGCTGAAATCATGTATGACAGAATAATGAATGATCCTGTACGGAGCACAGATTTTCTTTCTGCTGATATGATTATTCCTGTGCCTCTTTCAAAAGAAAGATTCATTGAACGTGGCTTCAATCAGGCAGAAAAGATTGCTGTCCATCTTGGACATAGGCTCCATATTCCTGTTGATGTCAGGACTGTTATAAGACAGAAAGAAACCCAGTATCAGAAAAAACTGTCAAGAGAAGAACGATTTGTAAATCTCTATGATGCCTTCAGTCTGAAAAGAGATGTGAAAGGAAAAAGCATAATACTTCTTGATGACTTCTATACTACTGGAGCTACATCATATACTATAGCAAGACTTCTTAAGGAGAATGGTGCAGGGGAAGTTCATCTCATAACCCTTGCGACAAGAAACAGATATGCCTATGGCTTTTTCAAAGAATAGTTGAAAAAGAAAGATTCAGATGGTAAAATGTGAGCATCAGGTCTGCGGTTGCAAATCCATGCCAGGCACGGGCGAAAGGATCCACGTAAGTTAAGAGAAGAGACAGTACCTTAATGAGCATTGCGTGCTTTAGAAGTAAGTCCTCCGGAAACCGGGTAAAGGCAAGTGTGGGGCAAAAGACCGGGTCAGCTGATATTAAGCGAGTTCATCTCGCTTTTTTATTTTCTGTTGTATTTTATTCTGCTTTGTGATATACTTTATGTATCAAAAGTTGTACAAGAAATTGTACGAGAGGGAGGTAAACATGAAGCTTAATATTACAGGAAAAGGCGTAGCTATCAATCAGCAGATTACAGACGCTGTAGAGAAGAGGGTAGAAAAATTAGCCAAATTTTTTACTGATGATATCAAAGTAAATGTTTTTGTTCGTCCAGAAAGGGCGAAGATCAAGATGGAAACAACAATCTCAACTAAGGGTGTTGTATTCAGAGCAGAAGATGTATCACAGGACATCTTCGATTGTATCGACATCGTATTCGACAAGCTTACTAACCAGATGACAAAGCATAAGGGTAAGATGCAGAACAAGTATGGCAAGGATTCTATCAGATTCGAAATGATTCCTGAAGTAAAGGATGACGAACCAGAAAGCAAGATTGTAAAGAGCGAGAAGATGACTCTTTCACCAGTGTCACCTGATGGAGCATCACTTCAGATGGAGCTTTTAGGACATACATTCTTCGTTTTCCTTAATGAAGATACAAACGAAATCAACGTTGTATACAAGCGTAACGATTCCGACTACGGCTTACTTGAAACAGTTAAATAGCAGTACAATATGAGGCCCTCAGTGAGGGCCTTTTTTAGTGCCGTTTTCACCGTTTCTACTTGAA
>JAKSSM010000173.1 GCA_024403065.1 Clostridia bacterium
TGCGCGAGAACGGTAAGCATACATATAGCTTACCTGAAGATGCATTAAACTTTATTAAAATAATCAAATCAGAAGCAATATGGATCTAACAAAAATAATGATTGATAAAGAGACAAATGAGTTAAGAGATGCTGCCAACACCATAGCAAAAATGTATTTGCATATATTTCCTCGTGAAACGAGCTACGGGATTGAGTTGGAATCAGGCAACATTCTCAGTATTCCATGTGCCTCGTTTTCTGATGATGAGGTTGTAATCCTTCGAAAATGCGCGGTGATGGTAGAAAAAAGAAGTCCTTTTACCATCATAGATGCTTTATATAAGGAGTCTCATAAGGACTTGGTGAAAAAGATATATAAACTGGCACACGTTGACTTTTATAGTAGCCATACAAGAATAAAAACCATCCATTTTGATGACCAGAAGTTTACGGACTTCTCGGTTAAGGAGTATCGCCCAGATGGAACACTAGGAGAAGAGTGTCACTATAATGTGCAACTTACGGATGATGAGTATAAGTTTATTCTTGCGGAATTAATATACTACCGTAACCTTTGCTCCATGAATATGCTTGTCTATCTCGAACCACGCTTAGGAAGCAAGATCATGGACTACCTGACACATGCATCTTGGTCTGAAGAACACGAGGAACTATTTTCATGGCTAATTACAGGAGAAAATCCGAATCCATTTATCATTGAAATGTCGGAACTCAAAACGGTTTGTAATGAGATTCTTAATCCTTTCATCGATAAGCTGAAACTCTTTAGTTCTGACGATGAAAGTTTGAAAAACATAGTTATAAAGCAGCAGATTATTCCTGGGTGTAAGAATTATAGCGAATTTTATCACAGTTTTGAACTTAATTATAGATATTCATATCATGCATCTGTTAAGTTTGAAGGGAAAGACCTTATGTTCTTAGACGAAGCAATGCAGGATGGTGATTTTGTAGGACTTGATCGCTTTAAGGTTGATGTCGGTGATGTGATGTGCCGTTTCTCTTTGGCGAAACCTTGCGAAATACTACAATACTTGAAGGATCATTATAAGGGTAAAGAATGCCTTCAGCAGGTTCGTAAGGATTTACAGGGTCTGGATTTTAAGGATGATTGGGGAAAGATTCCATTTGAAGAAAGATTGAGGGAAGTAAATGAGGCTACTCAACGTAAAAAGGATGAATGCATGGCCGAAGCAGAATTAAAACGTAATGATACTGATTTCCAAGACCCAGATGTAGACTTTGATATTGAAGAATGGTGTGTGCCTGCAGACGAAGCCCTCAAGAGTTTGAGGGAGAAATATGGCTTGGATTCATAATTGTATGTGTTTTTCGCGTATTGCGAAAGTAAAATTTTGATAATGTTGCAAAAAAATAACCAGCATCTCGAATGATGCTGGTTATTTCTTTCACTTCTGACTATTAGTAGCTTTCTTTGTAGCAATACTGTCTGCTTGCTGAAGGATTCGTGTTAATGGATGATATTTCTCATCTGTGCCCAGTTTGTAATTGAGATACTCCTCTGTGCTTCTTCCAATACTGTCCTTTTGGATAATCTCGTGACAGCCCATGTGCCAGCGAATGGCGATGCATTCCTCTTCGGTCATCTCCAACCCACTCATTAGAGCCAGTAATATTGATCGCTCGCCATGTCCAACAGGAAATCTTGGATTACGTTTGTTAAATCCGGTTGGTTGTGACGGATCCTCGTAAAAGACATCCGTTTTACATAGATCATGAAGAAGGGAAGTAATGATGATGCTCTCTTTTCGGATTCGTGCTTTATCGTCACTCGCTTCCCACAGAGCCAGAGCTTCTTTATATACCATTAGCGAATGATGCACGAGTCCGCCTTTTTCTGGGTTCTGATGTTTGATAGAGGCAGGCAAGAGGAAGAAATTTCTTTCTTCCATGGTTTTGAGTATTTCGTCTATGCCTTTTCTTCCAGTCTGTCGAAGCAGCTCGATGATCGAAGCTTTGCCATCAGTATCTGGGAAGATTTCACTGAAAGCTTTGTAGTTGATATTTCTGGAGTTGTGATCTTCAATGACAGCAAAGACAATCTGTCGGAACAGTCCTTGAAACTCACTTTCCTCCAAAACCTGTTTGAATAGACGTGCCATGTGCGCTGGAGGGTTGTTGAAAGCTCCGCAGCCCATAGCCCCAAGCACGAGACGTCGCTGTCCATTGTTATAGGCTATGCGTAAAATCGTGCGGATACGTTCCAAGGAGGAAGAAACAAGATGCTCAGGAATGTGATCTGTCTTTGATCGGAGATGGTTTGCTGCCACGGCTACAAAATTCACCTTCCATGGATTTTCGATAAGCGCATAACCTTTCGATTCATTGGAACGGAATATCGTCACACCATGAGAGAAGATGCCGGCACTATCACCTTGTAATGGATAGGAATGATGCTTGTTAGGCTCAATACCATACTTGCGACAGTCAAAGTTAGAAGCGTATTGGTATAGGAAACGGAAGTAGTCAGAGCATCTAAATAGATATTCTTCCTGAGCTCCAGCTCCTCTTATGGCTCCGCCACCAGGTGTAGTGGAGCTGGCCATATTCAGTACACAGACATCATCAGATGGATCTTCATCCAGCAGTTGGTGAGCAAGGTCAAGACAATCCATATTACGTACAGA
>JAKSSM010000174.1 GCA_024403065.1 Clostridia bacterium
TTATGTGCATTCCTGAGTGTTATTGATAATGAGATGCAGGACGTTGAACTTCTTACAGCTATGCGTTCTGAATTTTTCGGTTTCACAATAAAGGAGCTGGCAGATATAAGGATTCATCACACATCAGGCTCATATTACAGCAGTGTAAGCCAGTATGCAGCGGATGGAACTGATCAGGGACTGAAAGAAAAATGTCTTACTCTTCTTTCTGTACTTGAGAAGTACAGAAGACTTTCATACATTCTTCCGCTGGAAGAACTCATCTGGGATATCCTTCTTGAGACAGGCTTCTATATTTCTATGGGAGCTCTTCCAAATGGAGCAAGAAGACAGGCTAATTTAAGAGCGCTGATTGACAAGGCACAGAATTACAGAGAAAACTACAATGGCCAGCTTTATGGCTTTATAGGCTATATTGATTCAGTAAAAGAAAACAAGATTGAACTGGGACAGGTTAAACTTCTTTCAGAGGATGATGATGTTGTGAAAATCATGACCATTCATAAGTCTAAAGGACTTGAATTCCCTGTTGTAATACTTTCTGGTTTTTCATCCAGGCTTAACTATAGAGGCGAGGCATCAAATCTGGCTATGGATAAAGAACTAGGACTTGCGCTCAGTTATGTCGACTTTGAGAAGAGCTACAAAAGAAATACTATTCTCAAGAATATGATTTCCTACAAGTACATAAAAGATGCAGTCGATGAAGAAAAGCGTGTTCTTTATGTGGCTATGACAAGGGCGGAGCAGGTACTTGCTGTTCTTGGCAGTACAAAAGACTACGATAAGACTGTTGATGACCTCAAAAGCAAACCAACAAAGAATACCAACTATCTTGCCATGACAGGAAAGTCGATGCTGTTCAGAAATCTTCCTGTTAAAAAACTGAGTCTGAGTGACATTCAAGATATCTCGGAAAAGAAGGAAAGTGATACCAGAGCGCTGATTGAGATGATGGACAGAGAACCTTCTCAAGTGGACAGTGAAATTGATGCACTTATGAATTTCAGATATGGATATAGAGATGAACTTGAAGTTAAATCCAAGTACAGCGTATCAGAACTCAATGCTGAAGGAACAGGTACATACAGGCGTATCAGTATTCCAAGAAGCGTAAGTGGCAGAAAGAATTTCACAAGAGCTGAAATCGGTACTATTACCCACAAGGTTCTTTTCATGCTTGACCTGAAGCGTTGTCAGAGTGAAAAGGAAGCATATGTGGATGAACTTCTTAAGACTATGGTAAAAGAAGAGATTCTTACTGAAGAGGAGACATCTGCAGTAGATAGAGCTTCCCTTATAACATTTGCGGAATCCGAAATTGGAAAACGCATGTCTGAAAGCAGCAGGGTATACCGTGAGCAGGCATTCAATCTTCAGATTCCTGTAAATGGTGTATATACACTTGCTCAGGGTATCATAGACTGTTTCTTCTATGAAGACGATGGAATAGTCCTTATAGACTATAAGACAACTGAAAAGAGTGACGAAGAGTATATAAGAAATGAATACAGAAAGCAGATTGCTCTGTATAAAGAAGCTATTGAAAAGGCGAAAAAAGTCAGGGTAAAAGAATCATATCTGTATCTCACAAACTTCAGTAAACTAATAAAAATGGACGATTGCTAGGCAATCGTCCATTTTGCATTTCTGAAATATTCTATACAATACCCTGACACATCATTGCTTCTGCAACTTTTTCGAAGCCTGCAATGTTAGCACCCTTTACAAGGTCGTAGCCAAGACCGTACTTTTCAGCAGCTTCCATTGACTGCTTGTGGATGTTGATCATGATTTCATCAAGCTTGTCTAAAACATCCTTTTCATTGAAGAAGTCATGTGAAGCATTCTGATTCATTTCGATACATGAGCATGCAACTCCACCAGCATTAGCTGCCTTTGCAGGAGCAACGATAACACCGTTTTCCTGAAGGTAAGCGATTGCTTCATTAAGAGTAGGCATGTTGGCACCTTCGATAAGGTATTTTGAACCACTGGATACAATGAGTTTTGCATCCTCAAGGTTGATTTCATTCTGTGTAGCACATGGAATATAGATATCAGCCTTAACACCCCATGGTTTTTCGCCAGGGAAGTATTTTGCATTTGGATACTTTTCTACGTAACCCTTTGCACCTGTCTTCTTGTCTCTCATTTCAAGAAGATAATCAATCTTGTCACCTGTGATTCCTTCTTCATCGAGGATGTAACCATCCTTACCTGAGATTGTGATAACCTTTGCTCCGAGCATATCAAGTTTCTTGACTGTACCCCATGTTACATTACCATAGCCGGATACTACGCAAACCTTATCCTTGATAGTATCATTTTCGTGCTTGAGAACTTCTGTAAGGAATGTAACTACGCCGTAGCCTGTAGCTTCTGCTCTTCCAAGAAGACCACCGGATACGATTGGCTTTCCTGTAATTGTTCCAGTGTACTTTCCTGTAAGCTTCTTGTACTGACCGAAGAGGAAACCGATTTCTCGTCCACCAACACCAAGGTCACCTGCAGGTACGTCTACATCATCACCGATGTGTCTGTAGAGTTCTGACATAAAACTCTGACAGAATCTCATGATTTCCATATCTGATTTGCCCTTAGGATCAAAATCAGA
>JAKSSM010000175.1 GCA_024403065.1 Clostridia bacterium
TTCGGTAGACCATTCATCAAATACACTCCTACATGGCTTCGTTCATTTATGCCAACAAGCCAGAAGGAAAGAAATAAAGTTGCAAAGATGAAGCAGATTGCAGTTCATGAGCTCATAAAGGACAAGAAGCTTCTCTTTGTAGACGACTCAATCGTACGTGGTACACAGCTTAGAGAAACAGTTGAATTCCTCTATGCAAACGGTGCAAAGGAAGTACACATGCGTTCAGCATGTCCTCCAATCATGTACGGATGCAAATACCTCAATTTCACACGTTCAACAAGTGAGATGGAACTTATTACCCGTGTAGTAATCAAGGAGCTTGAAGGTGAAGAAGGATTCAACCACCTTGAAGAATATGCTGACTACAACACTGAACGTGGAAAGAAGATGAGACAGGCAATCTGCGACAAGTTCCATTTCGAGACACTGGAATTCCAGTCACTTGAAGGACTTATTGAAGCAGTAGGATTAAAAGAATGCGATATGTGCACATATTGCTGGAACGGAAAGGAATAATTATCTATGAATACAAATTCAAGATCAGATGTATACGCAGCTGCTGGTGTAGATATTACTGCAGGATACAAGGCAGTTGAACTTATGAAGCAGCATATTGCAAAGACTATGACATCAGGAGTAGTTGGAGACGTTGGCGGATTCGGTGGCCTTTTTGCCCTTGATTTGACTGGTATCTCAAAGCCGATCCTTGTAAGCGGAACTGATGGAGTTGGTACAAAGCTCAAGCTTGCTTTCCTTATGGATAAGCATGATACAGTTGGTATCGACTGCGTAGCAATGTGTGTAAATGACGTTATCTGCTGTGGTGCAAAGCCACTCTTCTTCCTTGACTACATTGCATGCGGAAAGAACTACCCGGAAAAGATTGCTGATATCGTAAAGGGTGTATGCGAAGGATGCGTACAGTCAGGTTCAGCATTAATCGGTGGTGAAACAGCAGAAATGCCTGGTTTCTACCCAGTTGATGAATATGACCTTGCAGGCTTCTCTGTAGGTGTTGTAGACCGTGACAAGGTAGTAGACAACAAGAAGATGAAGGCTGGAGACGTTATTATTGCTCTTCCATCATCAGGTGTTCACTCAAATGGTTTCTCACTTGTAAGAAAGGTATTTGATGTTGAAAATGCAGATCTGAAGAAGCCTGTAGCAGAACTTGGCGGAAAGTCCATTGGAGAAACACTCCTTACTCCAACAAAGATCTACGTAAAGCCTGTACTTGCTCTTCTTGAAAAAGTAGAAGTAAAGGGAATCTCCCACATCACTGGTGGCGGATTCTATGAAAATATTCCAAGAAGTATTCCAGATGGACTTGGTGCTGTAATCGATAGAGCATCCGTAAAGGTTCTTCCAATCTTCGACCTCCTCGCAAAGACAGGAAACATCACTGAACGTGACATGTTCAACACATTCAACATGGGTGTTGGTATGAGTATCGTTGTAGGTAAGGAAGATGTAGACACTGCACTTGCTGTACTTAAGGAAGCAGGAGAAGATGCATACGTAATCGGAGAAGTTCAGGAATCTGATGAAAAGATCGTAATCCGCTAATTTGTTCTGGAGAATTAACTGTGAGAGATAGTATAAATATTGCAGTCCTGGTTTCAGGAGGCGGTACAAACCTTCAGGCACTTATTGATGCCGAAAAATCCGGGATTATAAAGCACGGAAAAATCAAGCTTGTAGTATCAAGCAACGACAAGGCATATGCCTTAACCCGTGCAGAGCTTAATAATATTGACACTGTATCTGTTTCCAAAAAGGCCTTGGGATCCAAGGCCTTTGAGGAGCAGATTATTGCGTCTTTAGAAAAGTATGAAATTGACCTTATTGTTCTTGCTGGCTTTATGAGTATCTTAAGTGAGGATTTCACAAAGAGATATGACAGAAGAATAGTTAATGTGCACCCATCACTTATCCCATCATTCTGTGGTGAAGGATTCTATGGTTTAAGAGTGCATGAGAAGGCTCTTGAAAAGGGAGTTAAGGTTACAGGTGCCACAGTGCACTTTGTAAATGAAATTCCTGATGGTGGTGAAATCATCATGCAGAAAGCAGTAGAGGTGCTTGATAATGATACACCAGAGGTCCTTCAGAGACGTGTAATGGAAAACGCAGAGTGGATTATACTTCCACAGTCTGTAGAAAAAGTAGCTTGTGAAATCTTAGAAAAGGAGAACTAGCAATGGATATCTATAAAGTAAACAATATCGGAGAACTCATTAACGGAAACCCATATGTTGGCCGCGGAATTATAACAGGATGCAGTGCTGATGGAAAGAATCAGGTAAATGCATATTTCATTATGGGAAGAAGTGCAAACTCAAGAAACAGAGTATTTGAAAAGAAGGGTAATGACCTCTATACAGTTCCATTTGATGCATCAAAGGTTGAAGATCCATCATTAATCATCTATGCTGCAGTACGTGAACTTGACAACAAGCTTATAGTAACAAACGGCGACCAGACTGATACAATCTATGATGGAGTTAAGGCTGGACTCACTTTCTCAAAGTCACTTGAATCACGCTGCTTTGAACCAGATGGTCCAAACTGGACTCCAAGAATCAGCACAATGACTACATTTTAAGGTCCAAA
>JAKSSM010000176.1 GCA_024403065.1 Clostridia bacterium
TATTGATGACATAATAGTAAGCAGCAGTTCACCTTTACCGTCAAAAGTCCAGATGTTTTCTTTTTCAAAGAAACATTCAACCTTGTGTTCCTTCAGCTTTCTGATTGTAGAAAGGCTGTCTACGGTGTTTCTTGCAAATCTACTTACACTTTTGGTAATGATAAGTGTTATCTTACCGTCAAGTGCATCCTCAATCATACGCTTAAATCCGTCTCTTTTCTTAGTGTTTGTACCGGTTATTCCCTCATCTGTATACACACCGACAAATTCCCAGTCATCCCGGCTTTTAATATATTCAGTATAATAACTGATCTGTGCTGCATAAGATGTAAGCTGTTCCTCATTATCAGTTGATACTCTGGCATATGCCGCAACTTTTCTTTTGACCGGTACATTAATCGGAACTGAACTGTAACGGTTAATTGTCGCCGGTATCTTGGTTATTACTCTGGCCATTTTATCTATACCTCCTTAGTTTTATTCTCATATTCATGTTTTTCAGCCCACCATTTCTTAGTACTCTCACTCATTTTTCTTTTCTGTTCATCTGAAATCGGTTGTCCTTTACGCTTTGGTTTTATGTATTTTTCTTTCACTGATTTTCCATCATAAAATACATATTCAAGTATATCACCATCAACATTTATCCTCTGTATTTTTTTATCAAATACATCTTCATCAAAATCGTCAATCTCAAGCACACGAGCACTCAGTTTCATTAACGCATCTGATTTAAGAGACAGGCATCTACCTTGTTGTTTATGAACATTGCATCTGTAGAAGTATTCAGATTTGCAAGCCCTGGACATGCTCTTTATATACTGACCATCACACTGAACGCAATATATTTTGTGGGTAAAACATGTTCCTCCTCGTACATACTGATATGGTCTGTTTCTGAAGTTTTGTGATGCGATTGCCCTTAATTCAGGAGACCACTTTCTTTCTGATGCCTTTGAAGAACAGTCCTTAGTGACAACTGAACCATCTTTCAAGTGAACCTCGGCAGTATCTCTGGCTGGAATACTTATATAATCTACTTTATCAAGGAATACCTTATCATCAAATTCTTCTAATTCAAGAACTTCATTCATAGCCTTGATTAATTCGACTGGCTTTACAGTACCTGCAACTTTACAGCTTGATCTTCCATTAGCCCTTGCATTTGAACAAATCCAGTACCCTCTCGATGGACTGTGCTGGCATTTTTGCGTTGTATGCGTATAATTCACTTTACAGTATGGACATTTTATCTTTGATGTAAAGCATGTCGCTCCCGGAGTGTAAAAAGCTGGTCCGATAGCTTTTCTTCTTACTACTTCCTGCTGAGCACGTTCGAAAGTTTCCTGATCAATAATTGCCTCGTGATGATTCTCTACAATATACTGAGGAAGTTCCCCTTTATTTTTACACTGTCTTTTGGTGATTGGATCTTCTACAAATATCCTCTGAAGAACCAGCCTGCCGGTATATGTAGGATTTGCAATTATATCTCTGATGCTTCCGAATGTCCAGTGTCCTCCTCGTTTGGTATAAACGCCTTCTTCATGAAATTCATTAATTATACTGATATATGATTTTCCCTCAAGCAATCTCTGAAATATCCTTTTTACAACTTCTGCCTCTTCAGGGACAATAACCAGGTCCTCACCAATCCAGTCATATCCTATAATCTTTGTTCTGTGATTTGGAATTCCCTTCTCAAAGCGATTTCTTACACTCCATTTGAGGTTTTCTGAAGTGCTTCTGATTTCTTCCTGTGCAAATGAAGCAAGGATAGTCAGCATAAACTCTCCATCACTTGTCATTGAGTTTATGTTTTCCTTCTCAAAATGCACCTCAACACCGATTTCTTTCAGATGCCTGACAGTTTCAAGTAAATCAACAGTATTTCTTGCGAATCTTGAAATACTTTTGCAGAGAATAATGTCTATTCTGCCATTCTCACATTCTTCAAGCATTTTGTTGAACTCCTTACGCAGATCAGCTCTGCCTCCGGATTTTGCTCCATCCGCATAAACTCCTGCGTATTCCCATTTCGGATTCTTTTGTATCAGCTCGCTGTAATAACTGATCTGTGCTGCAAGAGAATTCATAAGACGCTCCGTATCCGTAGAAACACGGGCATATGCAGCTACTCTTTGTTTTCTTGGCAATTCAATTCCTTTAGGCTCAATCTTCGTAATAACGCCCATAGAACCGCCTCCTTTCGATACACATATTACCTCTGTTCGGAAGGTAAGTCAACGAATAATGTTCCTAATATTGGTTTGTATTTATCCCTTAACATTGTATCAATCTGACGATACTCATCGCGGCTTATCAGCCCTGTAGAAAACATCTTACGGACATAACCCATTGTAACCTGATACGTAACTTCATCGTTGAACTTCATTTTTCTTACCTCCAAATCTCGATTCTATGTAGCACTTCCTGCAGCAGTATTTTCTGTGGTTATTTCCATAAGCCTGAAATTCAATACCGCAATTTACGCATTTAAATGAATAAACCGCTTTTCTGTTAAGTTCAGAATTATGAGTCTTCCACCATGACATGCGGCATTTATCACTGCAAAACTTTTTCTTACGAACC
>JAKSSM010000177.1 GCA_024403065.1 Clostridia bacterium
TACGAATACTGCAATCTTCACGGACTCTTCAAGGCTGAAAACAAGTAGTATATATCATTATCCCGAGGCTTGACCTCGGGATTTTTATTGCTTATTGACAAAGTGCCCTTTACTTTTTCTCTTTCAGATGATAATAATGTATCTATAGAGATACATTAAAGTGTGATATATAAGATATAGATAGAATAAAGAAAGGATGATTAGAAATGAAAAGAATCCTTACCATTATGCTCTCGGTACTTCTTGTAATAAATCTGGCAGTACCTTTTGCCTTTGCAGAAGACAGGAATACACAGGAAATAGTAAAGTGGAGCTTTAATGAAAAACCATCAAAAGCAGCACTTTCAGTGTCTGCTGATGAAAAGTGCAGTCTTTCTTTCAGTGACGGTATCTGGACATGCTGGAATGGGGACGGAAGCGGAAAACCATTCTTCGGCGATGGCAAAGCCCTTGTTTCAGAAAGAGACAAAAATGATACATACAATAACGTTGTAATATCACCTCCTGTTACTCTTCCAAACGGAAGTGCAAAGATTACTTTCAATGCCGTTGGAGAAGATGAATACTTTTCATTAAAGGTTGTTGAAGTCAGGGAAGGAAAGGACAACACAACTGTTCTTAATGACATATCATCAGAAGGTTTTATCCCATCATATATCTATAACGCAAAGGAAATTCTGAATACAACTGCAGGAAGCTCAAATGGAGGAAACACTTTCAGAGTTGATATCCCATCTGAATTCCTTGGAAAACGTGTATGCTTTGCTTTCTCACATCATCCTTATGGATATTATGAAAGTGGCAGTCTTTCAGTTGACAATGTGGCAGTAACTGGTGCTGGTGAAGTCCTTACAAAGACTGTAACATTCCAGGTTCCGGAAGGGGCAAAGTGCAAGGAAAAGTTCATGGAAACAGGTACTGACGGAAAACTCAGATACCTTCCTGAACCAACTCTTGAAGGCTATACATTTGTCGGCTGGGAGCTTGATAGCGAAACTGTAACAGTTGATTATATTTATGAAAGCGATGCAATCCTTACTGCAAAGTGGGATAAGAAGCGTGGAAAGACATATAGAATAACCATAGAGTCTGCAACAATTGCAGCTGCAACTGATGCTGTTGGAGAAAGAATTACTGCAGCAGAACCAGGAGAAACGGTATATCTTCATACGGATGGAACATCAAACAGTGGAGTATATTTCCATGGCTGGGAAGTGGTAAAGGGAAATACAGAACTCGTAGATGCAAGGTCTGCTGACCCTCATTTTACTATGCCTCAGGAGGATGTAACAGTAAAAGCGGTATATAACAGTGAAAAGCCTGCAATCAGTGTTATCTTTGATGCAGGTATCGGTACAGTGGAAGGACAGAAATCTGTTACGCTTACTACAGACAAGAATGGAAAACTTCCATATATTCCAAGTGCTGTATCAGACAGTGAACTGATATTTGCCGGTTGGACAAAAAGATATAACACGACTGCTGATACGAACCTGGAAGCAGATAATCTTACTGCTGATACTGTAATTGAAGCTCCATACAATAATGAGATTACATATATTGCAGTATGGAGTGAAAGCCCGGATGGACTTGAAAACTATGCTTACTGGAAGAATCCTGGTAAATACGGATTTGTATTTTCAAAGAAATTCGATTTTATTAAAGGCCGCAGATATTTCATATATCTCATAAAGGATAGCAGAAAGGTTCCAGAAAGTTTAAATGATACACGCGCAATGAAACTGATTGAAGTTACAGCTAGGGAAGATGATTATGATTTCACTGACGAGATTCTTATTCATGGAGATGGAACATATTATGCAGGAGTTCTTGCAGTAAATAATAAAGATGGAAAGAGTTTCTATCAGTTAAGGGGTGAAGAATCTGTAGCATTTACATACCGTGAATCTGACTATCTCAATTTTGAGTCACAGTCAGTAGGAAACGGTTCCCTTGTTGATCTTAGAGAAGGGGAAACATATAACCTGAGTTATTCTGCTGTATCACTCCCAGCGCCTTTTACGGAAAGAGGATGGTCCATGAAACCATTTATCGCAGTAAGAAAGACAGGGGAGAACGGTTCTCTTTCAGAATGGGACTATACAGCATTTGATAATACAGGTAAGGCATCAGGTAACAGCTGGACAAGAAAGATTTCCATAAAGGAACGTGGACACTATGAAATAAAGTATGGTGTGACTCTTGTAAAGAACGGTGGAAGAATCATATACATGTCAAAGAATGATACCGGGCTTCTTACAAGCTCCTTTGATGTAAGTGTTCTTGGAAAGGATGACAGGATAGACAGGATCCTTACAGGCCTCAGAATCGGAAACTATACATTTGACTCATCAGAACTTGCAGGACTTGCAGGCAGGTCTTCAGATGACGGAAGCTGGAGTGTAAAGTTTAATAAAGGCACAACGCAGGATACAGTAAATATTACACTTAACGGATATATAGGTGGTCCGATTGTTCTTGAAAGAGAAGATCAGAGCAGCAGACTTGCAGTAAATGTTACTGCAA
>JAKSSM010000178.1 GCA_024403065.1 Clostridia bacterium
AAGGATGATGTGTATGGCATGTATGCGATTCTCTGGATTGGTGGTGTTGGTATCCTTGCTCTCCTCTCCGTTGTTCTTCCTTCATGGGGTGTCAATGGTCAGACTGTTGCATTCAATGAATCAACAGGACCTTCAAAGGGAAAGCTTACATCAAGATTCTCCGATAACTCAAAGATTCTCTACAAACTTTATCTCATACTTACAGTATCAGAAATCACACTTCTTATAGTTTGCGGTATGACTCCTTTCGATGCTGTTCTTCACTCATTTGCAACTGTTGCAACTGGTGGATTCTCCAATTACAATAACGGACTTATGCATTTTACAAATCCAGCTATACATATTGTAATTGTAGTATTTATGACACTTTCAGGTATCAACTTCAGCCTTATGCTTCAGGCAAAGAACAGAAAAGGCCTTGTTGCTCTTGTAAAGGATGAAGAAGTAAGATGCTACCTTGGTATTCTTACTGTTTCAACTCTGATAATCTGGATATACAATATGTCCTTCTTCAGAACAGGACACTACGGCCAGGGACTCCTTGATTCTGCATTCCAGGTTGTATCCATTGTAACAACAACAGGTTTCTCCAGTGCCGACTATGACATCTGGCCTGCATTTTCAAGAATTGTTATCTTCACACTGTTCTTCACAGGTGGATGCTCCAGTTCAACAGCTGGCGGTATCAAGTGCGTAAGACTTGTAGTATGGTGGAAGCTTATAAAGCGTAATATCTCTTTAAGACTTCATCCTAACAGAATTGCGAAGATTACCCTTAATGACAAGGAAATGAATTCTGACACAGTTATCCGTGTCACTACTTTCCTTCTTACATTCTTTACAATGCTCGCTGTAGGTACTTTCCTCATTTCATTTGACGGATATGATATTATCACAAGCCTTTCAGCTGCAGCATCAAGTATCGGAAATGTAGGTCCCGGTTTCAACCTCGTTGGACCAACAATGAACTATCAGCTTCTTTCCAACTGCTCAAAAGTTGTATGTACTGTACTTATGATTGCGGGAAGACTGGAAATACTCACAATATTCATGCTTTTCAGTAGAGACTACTGGAACCCAGACAGAATTCACTAGAAATATGAAAAACAATCAGATACTTCTAAAGACAATTGGATTACTTTCACTGATTGGTGGTATAGCAACTGTACCATGTATTTTGTGTTGCAGATATTACAGTGATGCCGTAACATTCCGTGCCTTCCTTGCTGCATTTTCAGTATATATGATTATCGGTCTAGTACTTTTCATGCCTTTTGCAGGAAGAAAGATCAACTTCAAGGGTAATGAAAGCTTCGTACTTGTCGGCACATCCTGGCTTTTTGTATCTGTAATGGGTTCACTTCCATTCATATTTGCAGGCTACCCTATTATGGATTCTATATTCGAGTCTGTTGCAGGCTTTACTACTACCGCTGCTACAGTTCTTGGTATATCTTCCCTTTCTAATGCATTCATAATGTGGAAAGCAATACTTAACTGGTCAGGTGGCATGGGAATGCTTCTTATTCTTTTTACTCTTGCACCAATCTTAAGAATAAAAACAGGTTCTATTTCAACTATTGAAAAGAATGAACTTACAGGCCCTAAGGTAAGTGCAAAATATCTTGATTCTGCAAAAGGAATATATCTCATCTATCTTCTTTTCACTGTTGCAGAATTTACATGCCTTCTTATTGGCCATATGACAATATTTGATGCCCTTACAAATTCACTTTCCGGCATCAGTACATCCGGATTATATATCCGTCCACAGTCAGCTGATATTTTTGAAAGCGGATATATCAAGGGAGTGGTTACGGTTTTCTCAATACTTGCATCATGTAACTTCACCATGTATTTCCTTGTTGCCAGTGGACGTGCAAGGGAAGCAATAAGAAATGTAGAACTCAGGACATTCCTTTCAATTGTGTTCTTCTCAACTTTAGTCGTATCATTCATGATATTAAGACGTGACGGAGTTCAGGAAATGGGTGGAATACTCCTCGACAGTGTCACACAGGTTGTATCATTTATTTCAACATCAGGTTATTTGCTCGCTGATGTATCAAGCTGGCCTGAAATGTGTAAAACAATCCTTCTCTTCCTTCTCTTTATTGGAGGATGTACACTTTCAACTACAGGTTCACTTAAGGTTACAAGAATTATTACAATATTCAAACTTATAAAGCGTGGTATCTTCAAGCAGATTCATCCTCGTGCAACAAAAGCTGTTGTAATTGGTGGTAAAGCGATGCCTGCAAAACAGGTTTCAAACATAACTGCACATATCCTGCTTTACATACTCATATTCTTCTTCGGATGTGTACTTCTGTCATTCAATAATATGTCCTTGGAAGCCACAATTTCAGCTTCTCTTGGAGTTTTCTCCAATGCTGGTACATATTTCAACGGAAGTCTCGTAACCAACGATTTCAGCATTTTAAGCGGTTTTTCCAAAGCTGTCTGTTCAATGCTTATGCTCTTTGGAAAGCTGGAACTCTATTCTCTTCTGCTTCTCTTATT